>CAYWTM010000001.1:0-132531 GCA_964460185.1 uncultured Roseicyclus sp.
AATGCCGGGCGCATCACCACCGAGGCCTTGAACGGCGATCCTATCCTTGTCGATGGCGATCAGGGGATCGTGCACCTGCGCCCCGAAGACAACGTGGCCTCGGCCTTTCGCGACAAGCTGGCGATGCAGACGGCCGCACAGGAACGCTATGCCTCGATCCGCGATCTGCCCGCGCAAAGCCTTTGCGGCACGGTCGTTTCCCTGCAGATGAATGCGGGCCTGATGGCAGACCTTCCATCGCTGCCGTCCTCGGGCGCGGACGGGGTGGGCCTGTTCCGGACCGAGCTGCAGTTCCTGACCCGCAACAAGGTGCCCAGGCGCGGTGAACTGGCGGCCCTTTATGCCCGCGTCATGGATGCCGCAGACGGCAAGCGCGTGGTCTTTCGCACGCTCGATATCGGGTCGGACAAGGTGCTGCCCTACATGAAGCCCCAGGATGAACCCAATCCCGCCCTTGGCTGGCGCGCGATCCGCGTTGGACTGGACAAGCCGGGCGTCATGCGCATGCAGTTGCAGGCCTTGTTGCGGGCGTCGAACGGGCGGCCCCTGTCGATCATGTTCCCCTTCATCGCGCAGTTCGATGAATTCACCGCCGCGCGCGACCACCTGATGCGCGAACTGGATCGCGAGGCCGCCCTTGGCCATGCCCTGCCTGAAACGCTGGAAGTGGGCGCGATGCTGGAAACCCCGTCACTTGCCTTTGCGCCACGGCAGTTCTTCGAGGCGGCCGATTTCATCTCGATCGGCGGCAATGACCTCAAGCAGTTCTTCTTCGCCGCCGACCGCGAAAACGAAAGGGTGCGCCGGCGCTATGACACGCTGAACGTCAGTTTTCTGACATTCCTCGAACAGATCGTGCATCGCTGCGGCGACACCGACACCCCTCTCAGCTTTTGTGGCGAGGATGCCGGCCGGCCGATCGAGGCCGTCTGTTTCGCCGCCATGGGGCTGCGCAGCCTGTCCATGCGGCCGGCCTCCATCGGGCCAGTGAAATCGCTGTTGCGCCGGGTCGACCTGCGCGAGGCGCGCGCCATCATCAACGAGGCCCGTGCCTCGGGCGCGCAATCCGTTCGCGCGGCAGTGGTGGACTGGTTGAAACGGCAGGGTTAGGCCCGCAGCGCAGTGCCGGGTCGACACGCCCGCGTGTCAGCGCGTCCTTGGCTTGGCGCGATGGGCCCATGCGGTAACCTTGCCCGTGATCCCGGCCCAGTCCCCCTTGCCCAACACACGCGCCGGGTTTGTGGGCGGCGGCATTTCCACGCCTTCGAGCAGGTGAAATCCGAAGCGTTCGTAATAGGGCGCATCGCCAACCAGCAACACGCGGCTCCAGCGGGCGTGTTGGGCACGCGCCACGCTCTCGCGGATCAGCGCGCCCCCCAGGCCCTCACCCTGGCGCGTCGGATGCACGGCCACGGGACCCAGCAGCAAGGCCTCGGACCGACCCACCCGCACAGGCCAGAACCGGATTGCGCCTGCAACGATCCCATCGGGGTCCCGCGCAACAAGACACAACTCGCGCACCGGCGGCACCCCGTCACGCAGGCGGTAGGACGACAAAGCCTCGCGGCCCGGTGCGAAACAGGTGTCGTACAGCGCTTCGACTTCCCACCGGTCGTCCGCGGATTCCGTCTTCAGGTCATACATCGCCGGGTAAAAACCGCTCCTGCCTCTGGTATCGGGCGTAACACGCAGCTAGGTCTTTGCCAAACAAGAGACCGAGGTGCCCTGCATGTTTTATCGCCCCGAGGACGGCCACGGCCTGCCCCACAATCCGTTCAACGCGATCGTGACGCCGCGCCCCATCGGCTGGATCTCGACACGGGGGGCGGACGGCTCCGACAACCTGGCCCCCTACAGCTTCTTCAACGCGGTGGCCTACGTGCCGCCGCAGGTCATGTTTTCATCGACCGGCCAGAAACCCGACCGCGACGGAACAAAGGACAGCGTTTCGAACATTCGCGAAACGGGTGTCTTTTGCGTGAATATCGTCGAATACGCGATGAAGGATGTGATGAACCAGAGCTCGGGCCCCTGGGACAAGGAAACCGACGAGTTCGAACTGGCGGGCATCGACAAGGCCGCCTGCCAGACCATCGATTGCGCGCGGGTGGCGGGCGCGCCTGCCAGCCTGGAATGCAAGATGACGCAAATCGTCCCGCTGGAAGGCACGGCCAACATCGCCGTCTTCGGTGAAGTCATCGGCGTGCACATGCGCGATGACTGCCTTGTCGACGGAATGTTCGACGTGTTGAAGTTCAACCCCCTGACGCGTCTGGGCTATCGTGATTATTCCGTGATACGCGACGTGTTCAGCCTGAGCCGCCCCGGCGAATAGGTGCTAGCCTCCGCCACGGCGGCAGCGCCATGGCCTTGCGGGCCGGCGCGATGGGCCGATGCGGCACCGCCTCCGGTGGCCATGTTTTCGGGATAAAGAGACATCGGACCCGCGCCCAACCGGCATCTTTATCCCTGAAATATGGCGGGGGAGACGCCGCAGGCGTCGGGGGCAGAGCCCCCCTAGCCCCCCTTCGTTCAGTGACCGCCCAGAACGCCCGTGCGCACCGAATAATCGGTGGCAATCTGATAGTCAGGGTCATCGTCGCTATCGACGACGAGGTGCCCCGCCTTGCTCAGCAACTGGTGGCAATCGCGCGAGAGATGGCGCAATTGCACCTCCTTCCCGGCGGCCTCGTACCGGCCGGCGAGTTTTTCGATCGCCTGCAGCGCGGATTGATCCGCGACCCGGCTGTCGGCGAAATCGACCACGACCAGGGACGGGTCGTCCTCGGGCGCGAACAGCTCTCCAAAGCCTTCGGCGGACCCGAAGAAAAGCGGGCCCTGCACCTGGTAGACCTTGGCCCCCTCGGGGGTGGTGTAGGTCTTGGCGTGGATGCGCTTGGCGTTTTGCCACGCATAGGCCAGCGCCGACACGATGACGCCCACGACCACGGCCGTCGCCAGATCGGTCATCACCGTCACCACGGTGACCAGCACGATCACGAAGGCATCGAGCAGCGGCACCTTGAACAGGATCTTGAGCGAATTCCACGCAAACGTGCCGATCACCACCATGAACATCACGCCAACAAGTGCTGCCAATGGGATCTGCTCGATGAGCGGGGCTGCGAACAGGATGAAGCTCAGCAAGAACAGCGCCGCCGCGATCGCGGCGATCCGGGTGCGGCCGCCCGAGTTCACATTGATCATCGACTGACCGATCATCGCGCAACCGCCCATGCCGCCGAAAAACCCGGTCACGGTATTGGCCACGCCCTGCGCCAGGCATTCCTGGCTGGCGCCGCCGCGTTTGCCGGTGATCTCGCCCACCAGGTTGAGGGTCAGAAGGCTTTCGATCAGGCCGATGGCGGCCAGGATCAACGCGTAGGGCAGGATGATCTCGAACGTCTCGAAGGTCAGCGGCACCATCGGGATGTGAAGCGCCGGAAAACCGCCTTCGATCGAGGCCATGTCGCCCACGCGGGGCACATCAAGGCCAAAGCCGATCACGATGGCCGCCACGATTCCGATCCCGGCCAGCGGCGCCGGCACAACACGGGTGATGCGCGGCATGATCCAGATGATGCCCATGGTCAGGGCCACCAGCAACAGCATGGTCACCAGCGGCAGGCCCGACAACCATTGTCCCCCGGCCATGCCATGGCCCGATACTTCGGCCGTGCCGGGCACCTGGAACTGGGTCAGCTGCGCCAGGAAGATCACGATGGCCAGCCCGTTGACGAACCCCAGCATCACCGGATGCGGCACAAGTCGTATGAACTTGCCCAGCCTGAATACCCCTGCCCCGATCTGGATGATCCCCATCAAGACGACGGCTGCGAACAGGTATTCCACCCCGTGCTGCGCCACGAGGCTGACCATCACCACGGCCAGCGCGCCCGTCGCCCCCGAGATCATGCCCGGCCGGCCACCGATCAGCGCCGTGATCAGCCCGACGATAAAGGCCGCGTACAGCCCCACCAGCGGATGCACCCCGGCCACGAAGGCAAAGGCCACCGCTTCGGGCACCAGCGCCAATGCCACGGTCAGGCCGGACAAGAGCTCGATCCGGACACGATCAAAGGTCAGCTCGCGGCCCATGGCCGAAAGGTCGGACGCGGCCAGGCGGCTGTTCACCGCCGCCAGCAGGAGTTTTGACATGAAGCGTCTTTCAATTGTCAGGGCTTGCCCGCAATTTGCCGTCGCAGGAAGCACTTTTTTGCACGATTTTCACGGCTGGTAGACCAATCCGCGCAGAAACGCACGGTATTCCTGTGCATACTGCCATTGCTGCGCTGCGGCGTAAACCCCCGCCGGGGCGCATTCGCCATGTCATGGGTGAGAGCCGGGCGCGCGGCAGCTCGGGTCTTGCGGCGAACCGCCGGCCGTGATTGCCTTTGTCAGCACGTCCAACCTGCGGCCCGATGGAGGCAACATGAAAACGAAAATCGGCGTCATCGGCGGCTCTGGTGTCTACCAGATCAACGGACTGGAAGGCGCGCAATGGGTGCACGTCGACAGCCCCTTCGGTGCGCCATCCGATGCGATCCTGACTGGCTGGCTGGATGGTGTGGCCATGGCGTTCCTGCCCCGTCATGGGCGCGGCCATGTCCATAGCCCCACCACCGTGCCCTACCGCGCCAATATCGATGCGCTCAAAAGGCTTGGTGTGACGGACGTGATCGCGGTCTCGGCCTGCGGCTCGTTTCGCGAAGAGATGGCACCGGGCGATTTCGTCATCATCGATCAGTTCATTGATCGCACTTTCGCGCGGGAGAAATCCTTTTTCGGCACGGGGCTGGTGGCCCATGTATCGGTCGCCCACCCCACCTGCCCGCGCCTGGGGGCCGCCTGTGCCGACGCTGCGCGCGCGCAAGGCATAACCGTGCACGAGGGCGGCACCTATCTGGCCATGGAGGGCCCGCAGTTTTCCTCGGTGGCGGAATCCAGGCTCTACCGCGATGTCTGGGGCTGCGATGTGATCGGCATGACCAACATGCCCGAGGCCAAACTCGCCCGCGAGGCGGAGCTTTGTTACGCGTCGGTCGCGATGATCACCGACTACGACAGCTGGCACCCCGATCATGGAGCGGTCGATATCAGCGATATCATCGCAACCCTTTCCGGCAATGCCGACAAGGCGCGCGGCCTGGTGGAGCGGCTGCCGGCGTTGCTTGGCGTGAACCGCGCGACCTGCCCGCATGGCTGCGACCGGGCGCTTGATCACGCCATCCTGACCGCGCCGGGTCACCGCGACCCGGCAATGGTGGAAAGACTGTCGGCCGTCGCGGGCCGCGTTCTCAAGTAACGGGACCAACACCCATGCCCCTGGATACCTGGCTGACGTTTCTGGCCGCATCGACCGCGCTGCTCTTGATCCCCGGACCCACGGTTTTGCTGGTGCTGTCCTATGCCCTCAGCCATGGCCGCAGGGTGGCGGTCTCGACGGCGGCGGGGGTGGCGCTTGGCGACCTGATCGCGATGAGCGCCTCGCTGGCCGGTCTGGGGGCGCTGGTGTTGGCTTCGGCCACCGTATTTTCGCTGCTGAAATGGGTCGGCGCGGTCTATCTGGTCTGGCTTGGGGTCAAGCTGATCCTGTCAGCCCGGACATCTGATCTGACGCTGCCGAAGACCGGGGATGTGACCGCACGACAGACGTTCCGCCATGCGGCAGCCGTGACCGCGCTGAACCCGAAATCCATCGCCTTCTTCATCGCCTTCGTCCCGCAATTCGTGAACCCGGCCGCGCCGCTGATCGCGCAATTCGTGATCCTGATCGCCAGTTTCGTGACGCTGGCGGCGCTCAATGCGCTGGCCTATGCGCTTTTGGCCGATCAATTGCGGGCTCGCCTGACCCGGCCCGGCCTTGTTGCGTGGCTGACGCGCGCGGGCGGGATGACGCTGATCGGGATGGGTATAGTGACGGCAGGCCTGCGCCGCGCAGCGGGTTGAGCGCGATGCTGGACGCCGCGCGACTGTGGGCCTGCCTTGGCTACCCGGATGGACCGCCACGCCTGCCGTCGGCCAAGCTTGGCCCCAAGACCGATCATGCAGATGCGGTGCTGCGCCGGTTGACCCTGCACACGGGCAGCGCGGACATCGCTGGCCTGTATCTCTGCCCCGCCGGGCCCGGCCCGCACCCGGCGGTTCTGTATTGCCATGCCCATGGAAACCGATACGACAGGGGCGCGGACGAATTGATCGAGGGCCGTCCCGCGTTGCAATCCCCTTATGGCTCAGCGCTGGCCAAGCTGGGCATCGCCAGCCTCTCCATCGACCTCGCCCCGTTCGGTGCGCGCCAATCCCAGGGGCCCGAAACTGCGCTTGCCAAGGCCGCGTCATGGCAGGGCCGCACGCTGATGGGCGACATGCTGGCCGAATTGTCACAGGCGCTGGATTGGCTGGTGGGCCGCCCCGAAATCGACGCGGGGCGCGTGGCGACGCTTGGCCTGTCGATGGGCGGCACCCATGCCTATTGGCTGGCGGCCCTAGATCCGCGCATCGCGGCGGCCGCGCATCTTTGTGTGTTTTCGGATATCGCGCCCCTGATCGCGCAGGGCACCCATGATCTGCACGGGCCATATATGACGGTGCCCGGGCTCTTGACCTTCGGAGATATGGCCGATGTGGCCGCCCTGATCGCGCCACGGCCGCAATTTGTGGGACTGGGCGCGCTGGATCCGCTGACGCCCGACCTGCCCGACAGCCCTGCCCTGATCCGCCTTCACGCCGCCTATTCGACCTGCCCTGAGGCGCTGAGGGTCATCGTCAGCCCGGATACGGGCCATGTGGAAACCCCGGACATGCGCCGCGAAACACTGGCATTCCTGGTGAAGGCCCTGAAGCCTTGAGGTCTTGCGCGCCCTTCGCGCAACAGCCATGGCGTCACAAATCGCAAACCGCTTGCACGGCCCTGCCCTGCTTGCCATCAATTTCCCATGCGCTACGCCATGCCTATCGTTCTTGCCCTTGCGCTTGGCGCATCGCCCGCGCCGGGGCAGGAATTCATCACCGTCCCGGACCTGATTTCGGACGCGGATTTCTACCGTCTGGTTGCCTGCGCGGCACCGCCCGGCGGGACCTGTGCCAAACCCATGATCCGTTGGCCAGAAGAGCGCCGGTTGAGCCTGAGGGTCGGCATCGCGGCCACCGCCGAAAGCTTTCCCGACTACAAACTGGACCTGATCGACCGCGCCATCGATGACGCGATTGCCGAGATCAATGCAGCCGGCGCCGAGGTGTTCCTGGAGCGCGTCTACGAGGGTGATCTGGATATTCCGCTCTACCTGATCGACGCGCCGCAGGGCGGGCGGGTTACGGGAACCGGGGTGGCGGACCTTGACGGCGAGGACATCGCGATCGCGCGCGTCGCGCTGCGGTCGCGCGGATCCGATATCGTGGCCGCCGCGATCGCCATCAGCCAGGATATCCGCCGCCGCGAGATCGCCTCGGTCGTGCTGGAAGAACTGGTGCAGGCGATGGGCCTGCCGACGGATATCGCGTCACCCGCCTATACAAGTTCCATCTTTGCCGAGGATGAAAACTCCACCGTCTGGCTGCGCGGACAGGATGCCGCCGCACTTCGCCGCCATTACCCGCGCTTTTGAAACGCGCCAACCCCGAGGATCACGACCGCCATGCCAACCCACAAGACCGTCCGCGACTATATCCGCACGATCCCGGATTTCCCGCATGAGGGCATCCTGTTTCGGGATGTGACCACCCTGTTTCAGGACGCGCGCGGCTTTCGCCTGGCCGTGGATCAACTTCTGTCGCCATTCGTGGGCGAAAAGATCGACGCAGTCGCCGGACTCGAGGCGAGGGGGTTCATCCTCGGTGGTGCGGTGGCGCATCAGCTGTCAAAGGGATTCGTGCCGATCCGCAAGAAAGGCAAGCTGCCGGCCAAGACCATCGAACAGGATTATGCCCTGGAATACGGGCAAGCGACTGTGGAAATCCATGACGATGCGCTGCTGCCGGGGCAAAAGGTCCTGCTGGTGGATGATCTGCTGGCGACAGGCGGCACGGCCGAGGCAGGCATCAGGTTGATCGAGCGTCTTGGGGCGGAGGTCATCGGTTGCGCCTTTGTCATCGACTTGCCGGATCTTGGCGGGCGTACAAGGCTCGAAGCCATGGGCGTACCGGTTCATGCGATCTGCGCCTTCGACGGCCTGTGACAAGCGTCGGCGCGGGCTTCACGATCGGTTAAGCCTTTTCCACGATTGTACAGGTGTCGGCCCGTCCAACCGGGCCGATCATCCGTTGCTTGCTATGCGAACGTTGCTGCGCGTCCCGCCGCCACACTGGCAGGGCGCGCAGCACAACCGCGGCCGCCGCCATCACCCTCGCATTGCCAAGCCGCACCTTAGCCGTTAGCGATAGGCGCCATGCGGGCGTGATGGAATGGTAGACATATCGGACTTAAAATCCGTGGGCCGTATGGCCGTGTGGGTTCAAGTCCCACCGCCCGCACCATGACACGTGTTTGGATCGCCGAAGACCACAGCACCAGCCGTTGCCACGAACACTCTCTCCGCCCCGTGATCCATCCACGCGATCGTGTCGCAACGCTTCGAGGCCCAGGTTTGGCTTGATATCGGCACGGGCCATCGGCCCGGCCCCGTTTCATGCAACGGCCCGGCAGGAGCCTAGTCGTTGGGTGCTTCACGGGCCGCGAAGCGGCCTCGCGTGCGATTGGCAAATGCAACCAGCGACAGCATGACGGGAACCTCTACCAGGACACCGACAACCGTCGCCAATGCGGCACCGGAATTCAGGCCGAACAGGCTTATGGCCACGGCGACGGCCAGTTCAAAGAAGTTGGATGTCCCGATCAGGGCGCATGGTGCCGCGATCTTGTGTGGCACCCGCCACACGAAAGCCGCCGCGTAGGCCAGCGCAAAGATACTGTAGGACTGAATCACGATCGGCACCGCTATCAGCACGATGATCAGGGGCCGGTCCAGAATCACCTGCCCCTGCAGGCCGAAAAGGATGATCACCGTAGCGATCAGCCCGACGATGGACCATGGCTTGATGCGGTCGCGAAACGCGTCGATCCTGGCCTCGGAGGCAAGCAGCTTTCTGGTCCAGACACCCGCGGCAAGCGGGAGAGCGACAAACAGGACGACGGACAAAACAAGCGTTTCCCACGGCACCGAAATATCCGTGACGCCCAGAAGGAAGGCGACAATCGGCGCGAAGGCGAACACCATGACAACGTCGTTCACCGAAACCTGCAAAAGCGTGTAGCTTTCGTCTCCGCGGGTCAATTGAGACCACACGAACACCATGGCGGTACAAGGGGCCGCGCCCAGAAGAATAAGGCCGGCGATGTATTGCTGAGCGTCCTGCGGGGCAATGAAATCGGCGAACACCACCTCGAAGAACACCACACCCAGCGCCGCCATGGTAAAGGGCTTGATCAGCCAATTTACCAACAAGGTGATTGCAAGCCCCTTTGGCTGCTTCACGGCATGCCTCAGACTACCCGGATCGACACCGACCATCATCGGGTAGACCATCGCCCAAATCAGGACCGCGACCACCAGGTTGACATTGGCGACTTCCGCCGCCGCGACGGCTTGGACCAGACCTGGTGCGGCGCTGCCCACGAGCACCCCCACCGCCATGGCCAGTGCGATCCAAACGGACAGATATCGTTCGAAGATATTCATGCCCTGACGGCTACAGCCCGGAACGAGTGAAGTCGAGAACCTGTTCGGGCGGGGCTGTTTTGTCGGCGGGATGCCGTTGCAAGATAGCCCTTGTGCCGCCGCGTCGCGATCGGTGCATGTCTCGGCCAAGCCCGGCCGGGGCGGGGTCCGGGTGGTTTGCGCGGATCGCGCACGGGGCGCGGTCGGGTCAGCCTCGTAACATGATCAGGCGATCGAGATCGAGGTGGGCCGTGGTCGCATCCTCGAACACGAGATCGATGTCGACCAGGCCATGCAGCCGCTTCGCGTCGATCTTCGCAGACGTGGCGACGCCAATGATGACGTGAGGCAACAGGATTCGGATCGCCACGACCAGCCGCACCAGCGCATCCAGTCGCTGCTCGGTGCTGAGCGACAGGCCGACAATCTGCGGCCGCGTTTTTTCGACATGGGCGACAAGGGCGTCGTGATCGCTGTCAGTCTGCAGGTCTATGTCCCACCCGGCCTTGCGGAACAGATCCGCGGCAACGGTTATTCCGATGCCGTGGTCTTCGCCGGGAACCGTCGCGAAAAGCGCACAGCGGCGACTGTCGAACGCCGGCACGGCTGGTGGATCTTCTGCCCTGAGCGCGCGCATCAGCGCATAAAGATGGCCGGTTCCGATCGTGACCTGGAGGAACGAAAGTAGGTCCTCTTCCCATCGCGCACCCAGATAGCGCGCCGCATCTGCAATGTAGCCCAGGTACAGGCCCCGCGCCGTCACGCCTTCGGCACGGCGGTCTTGAATGAAGCGCAAGGCGGCGTCCGGTTCGGGTTGAACCAGTGCATCGCAGAAGGCCGCGATGCTGTCTTCGGCGATTTCCGGGGCGTCGATGGCCTGACCCTGCAATCTGGCATTCGCCAAGCGCCTTACGATATCGGCGGCCAGGGCCTCGACCGCATCAGGTGCGAAGGCATTGCGCTTTTCGGCAAAAAGCAGAGCAGTACGCTTGAACGTGCCAGTGTCGATCGCGCCTTGCTGTCTACCCATCAATTGATCCCCCCCTATCGAAAGAATACTTTCGTATGCAAAGGATGCAAGCGTCCAGAAGATGCAATGCGGGAAATTTCGCGAATAGGCTTGGCCTGTCCCACCGCTGAAAGCAGTGCACGGTGCACATCGACGGACACTTGGTTATCTTGACGAAGGGGTCAGATGCCACCCCCCGAAACGAAAAACGCGCCCTGCAGATGGGCGCGTTTCTCAAGAGTGGCAGATTTTTCGTAGCGACTGCTCAGGCGGCTTCTGCCTGATTGCGACGCTCGCTTTCTTCACGGCTCAGCGCGACCGAGGTACGGACACCCTGCTCCACAAAGGCCATAAGGCCTTTCACCACGCGTTCGTTGGGATCGATTCCGGCGCAGCTCAGCACCTCACGGCCGTCGCGCGAGCGCGCCCAGCGTGCGATTTGCTCAGGACCATTGCCATATTTTTTGTCGTCGGCAATCGCGTCATCCAGTGCAGCCAAAACCACCGCGGCAAACAATTTGCGCGCCCGGGTTCCCTGTTCAAAGTTGAAGGCAGTGCCATCAACGAAATCTCGCATTTCGTCGTCCTTTGTTTTTTTGCTCTTGCATTTACGGCGTGGCGACCCTTGTGCCCGAAAACTCAGCGATTCTGTGATGCGAATTTCACATACAAGGTATGCACCAAACGCATAGCTCCAAGAAAACCTGCACAGATTCCGGTGTATGGACAGCCCGTGAGCACCAAGATATAGGAGGCTTCGACTACTTCTCAACCTTTTTGCCATGGTTTTGCCACATGCCCAAGATCAACGGGAACGAGATTCGCCCAGGAAACGTCCTGGATCACAACGGCGGCCTGTGGGCTGCGGTCAAGGTCGACCATGTCAAACCCGGCAAGGGCGGCGCCTTTGCCCAGGTCGAGCTGCGCAACCTGCGCAACGGGTCCAAACTGAACGAACGCTTCCGGTCCGCCGACAAGGTGGAACGGGTGCGCCTGGAACAGAAGGATCAGCAATTCCTGTATGAAAACGACGGGATGCTGGTCTTCATGGATGCCGAAACCTACGAACAGATCGAACTGCCCGCGGATCTCTTGGGCGAACGCCGGCCGTTTTTGCAAGATGGCATGACCGTCGTGGTCGAATTCTACGACTCCGAGGCTCTGAACGCATCACTGCCGCAAAAAGTGACCTGCACCATCGTCGAGACGGAACCGGTGGTGAAGGGGCAAACCGCGGCCAACAGCTTCAAACCGGCGATCCTGGACAATGGTGTGAAGGTCATGGTGCCGCCCTTCGTGGGCCAGGACGAAAAGATCGTCGTGAACACCGAAACCATGGAATATTCGGAACGCGCCTGAACGTCAGTCGCGCCCGCCCGACCAAGGCGTGCGCGGTGTTCGGGACTGACCACTGCGCGGCACGCGGGCCAGATCGCTCAGTGGGCGCGTAGCGCCCTGTACGCTGCGAACGCGGCGCACCTTGGGGATCGGGCTGCGGCGACTGCGGTCCATGACATATTCGACTTCTGCATGGGGCGGCTTCCCGTGCCATGTGGTCCAGTATGCGGGTCCTCCCCGGCGTAGCCAGGCCGGCAGCACCAGCAGCACCCCGGCAACAAACCCCCCTGCATGGGCCCAATAGGCCACGCCGCCCCCGGCCACATCCATCGCCAGACCATTGACCAGTTGCAGCCCGAACCACAGGCCCAGCATGAGCCATGCCGGTATCGGAAAGACCTTGACCAGCACAAAAACGATGACCAGCACATCGATGCGCGCGCGGGGGAAAAACAGCAGATAGCCCCCCATCACCCCCGCAATGGCGCCAGAGGCCCCCACCATCGGAATTGTCGATGATGGATCGGCCAGGATCTGGCCAAAGGCAGCCGCAAGGCCCGACGCGAGGTAGAACAACAAGAACCGCACATGCCCCAGAAGGTCCTCCAGGTTGTCGCCGAAGATATAGAGGAACAGCATGTTCCCGATCAGGTGCATCCATCCCCCGTGCAAGAACATCGACGTCAGCAGCGTATGCCCGTCTCCGCCGGAAAGAACCTCGGCCGGCACCAGCGCCCAATCGGAGAAAAACCCCATGAGCTGGCGTTCACTGCCGCCAAGACTGGGGTAATAACTGATGAAAATCAGAACATTGATCGCGATGAGCGCCCAGGTGACAAACGGCGTGCGGTTCGACGGATTATGATCTCGGATCGGAAACATGAACCCTACCTTTGCCTTGCCGACGCACCGGTCAAGAGCACGCTTCCGAAAAGGCGACGTCCATCTTGATCGGGATCAGTCTAGATCTTCGGCCGCCAGCGCCAAGCGAATCTCACGCCGCACCATCTTGCGCACGTTGCGTGTGATGCGCTGACCAAGAACGCCCTGAAGCTCTTCCCGGACGACTTCTGCCACGATCTCGCGCAGCGTTTCCTCGTCTAGAAGACCCTCTTCGTCTTCCGGGAAGGTGAAGGGGGACGGCATTTCGCCCAGGTCCTCGACGTCTTCTTCGGATGCGTCAAGGTCGGTATCGACAGCCTGTGCCGCGTCAACGCGATCGGCCGGCTCTTCCATGTCGGGGGCGGGCAGATCCACGTCTTCGATCTGCGCGATGGCTTGCGGCGTTTCGATTTCTTCAACGGCCTCGGCTGCTTCCGGGGACTCCGTATCCAAATCGTCAGGCGTATCCGTGGCGGATTCGGAAGGTGCCGCCAGGTTCCGGTTGGCATCTGCGCGCCGCGAAAACACCGGAACGAATTCTGGCGCCCGCGTGATTTCTTCCTTGCCCTCCGCCCTCGTCGCGGCATCTGTTTCGGCTTCCTGATCAACCACGTCCTCTTTGGCCGCCGGCTGACCGGACGCATCGTGCAAATCGGCGCTGGTATCGCTCCAGGGGTCGTCCGCCACGGCATCGAATTCGAACTCGTCTTCGAATGCGTTCTTCACATCCCGCGCGTCAGCTTCATCGGGCGTCGGGTCTTCGGCCGGGCCGGGCGCTACGCCAGCCGCGTCGTCGTCCGTATCGCCCCCCGCGTCCGCAGCCTCGACCAGCCGGCTCTTGTCCAGGGGGTCTGGCCGGATTGAGGGCTCGGCCGTTGCGGCGTGTTCGCTGCGCCCCCGCACGGCGGCAAGGTCGCGCAAGGCGCGATCGGCCGTCGTGTCAGGCCAATTCACATCCCCGGTCTCGGATTCGAAAGGCACGTCGCCATCAGCGGCCCCGCTATCCAGCAAGATCAGCTCCGACAGATCCTTGACGGCCGGGTCCGGCGCATCCGTGGCCCCTGCCCCGTTGGCGGCGCCCGGATCGGGGATCGGTGCGGCGGAAGCGGTGGCATCGGTGGCGACGTCCTTGTCCGTGTCATTCACCGCGCCCCAATCGGACAACTTGTCGTCACGGGCCCAAGTCGCGGCCTCACCCGAATGTGCCAGCGACGTATCTTCAGCCTCGTCGTTCGATTGTACCGGCACCGGAGCCCACGGGTCATCGGGGTCAGTGACCCGCAAGGATGGTGTCAGAACCAGCTTTTCAGCGTCCCGCTCCCGGGTGGGCGCTTCAGGCAGGTCTGCCACGGCGCTTGCCTCATCCTTGGGCATTTCCGCCGCAGGCGACGCGGGACGTGACGCGGTATTCTCGGACACCAGACGCCGGATCGACGACAGCACGTCCTCGATCTCGGACACCGACTTTGCAGGGTCAGACATGACCGCTCACTCCTCAACAAACCCGGGACAGTAGGACATCATGCCCCCTTCTGCGCCACGCGTAGGCGGCCCCTCACATGGAAGCCTTCGTCATCAGGATAGCCCCAAGGTGCATTTCGCACAACGGACAGGAATATTTCGACCCATTTCGATGTGAGAAGGGCACAGGCCCTGCCTACCGGTCAGTCCCGCCCGATCCGCTGCAACAAGCTGTCGAGCTGCTCGCCCTGCGGGGACAAACGCCCCGGACGGCCTGCTTGGAATGCACCCGAATAGGCCTCGGCGTCGTATTGGGGAACCGGCAGGTCCAGGTGGCTTACGGTCATCAGTCCCGAAGCCGCAAGCACGGAATACGCCGCGAGAAAGAGATCCGACTGCGCCTCGATCCGGCTGATCCGGGCATCCAGAAGATCCTGTTCGGCGTCCAGCACGTCAAGCGTGGTACGCGCCCCCAGGGACGCTTCTTCGCGCACGCCCTCGAAGGCGAGCTCGGCGGCGCGGATCTGCTGGTCCGACGCCTGGATCTGCGCGGTGGCGATCCGCAAGCGCGCATAGGCATTGCCCACGCCCTGCACATTGATCAGCACCTGCTGGTTCAGGCTGAAACGCACCGCCGAGACCTGCGCCAGCGCTTGGCGTTCGACCGACGCGATCTGGCCGCCACGGTAGATCGGCTGATTGAAGTTCAGGGAAATGGATGCACCGGTCCCTTGCTGCCCCGGCGTCGGCGCCTCGAACGTCTCTGACAGGCGTGCCTCGACACTGATCGTGGGACGGCCCGCGCTGCGGGCTTGCTCCACGGCGAATTCGGCCGCTGTGACCTCGTGCTGCAAGGCGAGGATGGCCGGGTGACCCTGCCGCGCAAGGCGTTCAGCCTCGTCTTCGGTTCGGGGCAGGTGCGGCATCCCGCCCGGACCTGCCAAGCCGTCGGGATATCGGCCGACCGCCAGGTTGAACAGCTCGCGCGCGATTTCAAACGTACCCTGGGCGGCGGCCAAGGCAGAACGGGCGCTGGCAAGCTGCGCCTCGGCCTGCGCCACATCGGTCCGGGTGTCTTCGCCCACTTCGAACCGGTCGCGCGCCGCACGCAATTGTTCCGTCAGCACGCGGACATTGCGTTCGCGTACCCCCACAACCTGAAGGGATTCCCACACATCCAGATAAGCGGTCACGGCATCCAGCAGCACCTGCTGTTCCAGAACCACCAGCTGCTGCCGGGTGGCGTTCACGGTTTCCTGGGCGGCCCGGATGCCATTGACCCGGTTGCGGCCTTCATACAGCACTATTTCGCCCACCAGGGACGCGGTCGTGGTGGTTGTATCGTTCCTGAGATCGCGGGACGCGCTGGCTGCGAAACTTATGACCGGATACAACTGCGCCATTGCCTGCAGCGCGTCCTCGTCCCGAACCCGCAAAAGATAACGGTTCTGTTCCAGAAGCTGCGAGTTGCGGTACGCGTCCGCCATCACGTCGCGCACGCTATCAGCCAAAGCCGCACCGGTCGAAACCGCGAGACTGGCCGCCACGACGAACGTGGTCATCGTGCGGTGTGCCAGGCGCTTCAGCTTTATCGTCATGTTTTCATTCCCCGTCGCGCGCGCCTTGCAAGGCCCCACCATACCGACCCTCGATGCGAGCCGCGAATCCCGTACCTACAGTCTGTATGTCACGGGCGAACCCCAGCGCAATGCTGTCAGAAGACAAAACCTGGTAAGCGCGCGAACCCGGGCAACACCGGGGCGGTAGCATTGAATTCGCTGCGCCAACTGACCTGCCCGTTCGATTTTCGGCCAAGCCGCACCTCGCCCAGGGCACCGTCCATGAACACGGCTGCGATCCGCCCGCCATCCTTGACCTGGTCAAGCAAAGTGGCGGGGATGTCTTCGACGCCTGCGAAAATGGCCAGAACGTCATAGGGGCCATGTTTCGCACTGCCTTCGACCAGGGGCGCGGTGATCACAGCGGCATTGTCGACCTCTTGCGCGTTCAGCGTCGCGGTAGCGTCGCGGGCCAGATCCTCATCTTCCTCGACGGCAACGACAGCTTCGGCCACCGAGGCCAAAAGTGCGGTCGTATAGCCAAGGCCCGGCGCGATTTCGAGCACAAGTTCGTTGGCGGACAGGTCGAGCGCATCCAACATCTTGGCGATCGTGCGCGGCTCCATCAGGTGGCGCGAGGCCGTCAGGGGCACCGGACCGCCCACGTAGGCCAGATCGCGGGCGCTGTCGGGCACGTAGACTTCGCGGGGAACCGACAGCATGGCGTCGAGGATGGGAAACTTGGTCACATCCGAAGGTCGCACCTGTGTGTCGACCATGGTTATGCGGCGCTGTGTGAAGTTTGCCATGAAACTGAACCAATCCGTCTAGTTACTGTTTCGGATTTTTCGCACAGTCCGAAGTGGGGCGCAACAAGGGCTTGCGTCCAAGGCCAAATTGCCGCTTTCCAGACAACCGAGATGCCTTGCGAAGGTGCAGGTGATCGGATAATGCACAGATCCACACCACGGACGGCGAGTTGGCGGAGTGGTGACGCAGCGGATTGCAAATCCGTCCACACCGGTTCGATTCCGGTACTCGCCTCCATTTCTCTCCAAATCATGGGCTTAGCGGCTTGACAGCCGAGTGTGACACAAAGTGGGACACATGCCCCATGATGCTGTCATCCTATCCAAGCCCCTCGCGACACGGGATTTACTACTTCCGCTGGCCTGGACGCCGCCGGCCATGGGGTGGTGTTCGAACGGATGCAGGTCTTCCAGTCGCCGATGTCGGACTGGTCAGAGCGGCTCGAGCGCATTTGCCGAAGCCGTTGGACATCAGCCGGTCCGGGGACGGCCCAGCGCTTGAATGGAAATTTGCCATGAACCCATGACCGGGTGCGGAATTGCGATCGCCCTGGCACGTTTGACATGGCCATGTCCGCCGGTGTTAGCTTTTTGGCAGGGCCCCATCGCGGCCAGCCCCTCAGCGAAGGATTTCCCTCCATGCATCCAACCGAAAAAATCGTCCGCCAGTTCCATGAATCCTGGGACATGCGTGACCCGGACCGTGGCGCGGACGTCATCGCGGACGATATCGATTTCGAGGACATCGCACGCGGTGAAAAGCTATTGGGGAAAGCCGGGTACAAGGATGATTATCACCGTTGGCGCGAAGCCTTCCCCGATGGGCTATGCAAGGTCGAGAATGTCATCGTCAGCCAATGCGGCGAGTGGGCCACGGTCGAGTTTCGCAACACCGGCACGCATACGGGCATTCTTCGCTCAAGCCTCGGAGACTTCGCCCCCACCGGCAAGAGAGCCGAAGTGCGGTATTGTTCGGTGATGCGGGTCGCGGATGGACTGGTGGTCGAAGGGAGGGACTACTACGACAGTGCCACCATCGCGCGTCAATTGGGGCTGGTGGACTGAGGCACTGTTCAGCCGCCGGCCACGGTCCCCCTGCGGGTCCACGGATGGTCATCCAATGGCGCCGCCCCTGTCCACTCAGGGTTTCCCGACCAGCATGGTTTCAACCAGCTTTTGGACGCGCAGAGCCTCATCAGGTGTCGCAAGTCGATTGGGCTGGCCCGCGATGCACAAGAGCAGATCGTCGAGTTGTGCCTTGAGGCTGACCGCGCGTGGGTCGTGGGGCCGTTCGGTCATCTCGGTGAAGGGCCCACCATCGGATACCGCATCGACATAGAAATCGGTGATGCGCCGGCTGATTGCCGATCCCTTGATGATCATCTCCTGTCGATCGGGCTGCGCGCCCCCCACGCTGGCCATGATGGTCACGGGCCGCCCATCCGATGTCTCGAGCCGGGCCAGCATTTGGGTTTCGCACAAAGCCGGATCCGCAGGATAGGATGGACGCGCCCAGACAACCGACAACGGCCCGAGAATGCGTTCCGAGAAGAACAGGAAATGGGAAATCACCTCGCGCGTCATGCCGCCTTCGTCGCGGAACCGAAGCCAGTCCGCCGCTTTCTGCCATGCACGCGGCCATGCGGGATATGTGACCACCATATCAACGCCAATGACATCGCCCAGTTCGCCGTCCTTCGCAGCCTGCGCGACACTGGTCAGCGCCGCCCCCGCGGCCTGCGTGAAATTGACGGCCGTGGCAACGCCGCTTGCCTTCAACCCCGCGACCAGTGCCTCGCTTTCGGCGATGTCGACGCCAAGGGGCTTTTCCAGGAAAACGGCCTTGCCAGCCGCAGCTGCCGCAAGCGCATAGGTTTTGCGCGGGACAGGTGGGCACGCAAGGTAAACCAGATCCGCCGCTGCGATGGCGTCCTGGGCCGAGGTCGCAATGACCGCCCCCGGCGCAAGCGCCAGCGCCTCGCGGCAGGCGGCCGGATCAGGATCCCAAAGGGCGACAGGCTGATACCCCGGATGCCGTTCCATATGCTCGAGCATCCGGCGCCCCATGATCCCCAGGCCAATAATTGCTGCTTTCACGGTCATTTGCACTGTCCCCCGCTATTGTCCGTTTGATGTCAGCAACGCGGCTTCCATCATCATGTGGACGCCCTTGTTTCCGTTGACGGTTTGCGTGATCCGCAGGTCACCGGCAAGCGAACACAGCATATAGGCATCCTCACGGCTGATGCCCGTGCGCGCGACGACCCATGCGATCATGTCGCGCAATGCCATTTCCACGCATCGGTCCAGGTCCTCGTGCATGCCCATGGTGATGAGATGGGTGGGCGTTTGCGCGCGTGGATATCGCAGATCCATATCCTCGCTCAGGATCAGACGGAACGTGCCCTGCAACGCGGTTTCGATCGCTGTCACGCAGACCTCGCCATCGCCTTGCGCCCCGTGACCGTCACCGCAGGAGAACAACGCCCCTTCCGCAAAGACCGGCAGGTAAAGCGTTGTGCCGGCAACCAGTTCCTTGTTGTCGAGATTGCCCCCGAAGGCTCTGGGCTGGATGGTCGACACACGCCCCCAGTTCGGCGGCGGCGCCACGCCCATCACGCCGAAAAACGGATTGAGCGGCAGATCCAGCCCCCATGACAGGCGCGCAACCATGGCATCCAGGTCCAGCGGAATGATCTCGGTGCGACCGGTCTGAAAATCCTCGGGCAAGGTGCCGGCCAGCGGGCGGATCAGGTTCCATCCCCAATTCTGGCGCAACGTCACGTCGAGGATCTGAACCTCCAGGACATGGCCTGGCTTGGCCCCGGCGACGGCCACCGGCCCCGTAAGGATATGCCCCGGCAACTGGCGGGGCGAGCGGGCATGGATATCCAGCAGCTCGGGCGGGATGTCAAAGCCGCCCCCCTGCGACGGCGTATGATCCGGGCCGCCCGATACCGTGTCGATGACGACCACATCCCCGCTTTGCACCTCGAGAACCGGGTCGAGTGCGGCATCGAAATACCCCCACGCGCAGGTTTCCGGGCTGGCCCTCAAATGCGTCGTCATGCTGAAAATCCCTTGCGTGATGTCGGACGCAGCGCACAGGCGCCCGCCGCGAAAATCGAAAAGACCCAAACCCGGCGACGGGAAACGCCTGTCGGGCGTTTTGGGCGAATGACCGCAAAGTGCTACCTAAACTGCGGCAGGTCCACACCTGCCGTGATGGTCGCGCAAATTGGCCGGCGCCAGGAGGCCTAGCAACGGCCAGCACCACGGCATTGACCTTGGAGGCGACCTGCTGAACATGCACGCAGGCAAGACCGTCTTGGCACGGGACTCGCCAAGAAAGGTGCACGATGGCGCAGGTCGCAGCAAACGGCATGACGTTGGAGGTGGAACAGCACGGGACCCCGTCTGGCGACGCGATCGTCCTGATCCGGGGACTGGGTTCGCAGCTGATCCATTGGCCCGATGCGTTGATCACGGCCTTCGTGACTGCGGGGCTTCACGTGATCACTTTCGACAACCGCGATGCCGGATTGTCCCGAAAATGCGATGGAGCAGACGCCTACACCCTGTGCGACATGGCCGACGACACCATCGGATTGATGAGCGCGCTAGGCATCGAAAAGGCCCATGTTCTGGGTGTCTCGATGGGCGGCATGATCGCGCAGCTTGCGGCACTGCGCCACCCAGCGCGCATCAGATCCGCATACATCGTCATGTCGTCCAGCATGGCCCCCCACCTGCCCCCATCCGACCCGGATGTGCAAAACATGCTCAAGGCACAGGCCGCGGGCCCGCGCCGGCAGGATGTGATCGCGCATGAGTTGCGGACCGGCCGTGCCTGGGGCAGCCCCGGATGGCCCTTCGACGACAAGGACCGCGCGGCACTGATCGGACGGGCCTATGATCGAAGCTACTGCCCCGAAGGCACCGCACGGCAGTATGCGGCGATGATGGCCGCCCGGCACGACCTGGCGCATATCGAGGCGATAGACCTGCCCGTTCTTGTCGTTCACGGCAGCCACGACCGGATTTTTCCGCTGGCGCACGGGCAGGACATCGCACGCCGCATCCCCGGCGCACGACTGGTCACGATTGACGGGATGGGGCACGATCTGGAAGGCGCATTGCCGGTAATTGTGGCGAAACACGTCCTCAGGTGCATAGAGACGGTGTGACCATCGCCCACGCCGCCTGCCAGGTGAGCAGAGCGGACCGGAAACGGACAGGCAGGCAGCACGGTTGCCCGACGGGACCACCCGGCCGGTATGAGTGGGTGTCAAACCCGGCCTGCGCGACCGGGTTCCCGCTGCCTTGATACCTGCGCGATCTGATCCGGGGGGCGAAGCCCCGGAAAAAAGGCATCTGCGCCTTCAAAAACCCCGATCCATTCCATCAAATCAACAAATTTCATGGACTTGATGCACGACAGATTATTTAATGGCCTCGTATATTTTTTTGAGATGTTTTTTTGATGAGTGTTGCTGCGCCAGTTGAAGCATTCGATATCGCTATTCTTTTCGATATCGTTATTCTTGCCGATTTCACGCGAGGTGGAGACTCCGGTTTTCGAATCGCGCAGGAAATCCGCAGTTACGCAGACCTTGGATTGTCCGTGGGGCTCGTCCACCTCCAGGTCAGTCAGCCCGGCGCCGCCGTCTCCCCCGATGTCCAGGTATGTGTTCGCGCGGGATTGGCCGTCGTGCTGCCTGCGTCGCCCAATGTTCACGCCAGACTGGCCATCGTGCATTCGGCGGTGTCGCTGACCAAACCCGTACAGAACCTTTCGGGCATGCAGGCCGACAAGGTGGTGCTGGTCCATGATCGGGCGCCCAACCGCGCGCAGATCGGGTCATGGTTCAGTTTCCAGTTCGGGCCTGTTGTGTGGGCCCCGACCAATCGGTGGGTGCGCACGCGGCTGATGGAACTGGATACCCCGGTTCCGCTGCTTGCCGAAGACTGGCGACCGATGGCGCGGCCGCTGGCGACGCGCGGCACCAGCTTCAGGAAGGATGGACCGGCTGTCTTCGGGCGCGTCAGTCTGCAAGGCGAATCCCAGTGGCCCAAGACCATAGAAGAGATCAAGGACATCTTTCCCATAAGGTCCGAGCACGAATTCCGGATCATGGGCAGGCCGCCGGCAAAGCTTTGGGACCAGATCAAGGGAAAGAGCGGCGTCCTGGACTTCGATCCCGCCGACATGACGGTCGAACGGTTCTTGGCGTCACTCGACGTCTTCATGTATTTTTCCAGCATCCGGGTTCCGTCCATGCCGGAAGCAGCCATCGCGTCGATGATGGCGTCGGGAAAACTGGTCGTTCTGCCGACACATCTCGAAAGCCATTTCGGGCCCGGCGCGATCTATGCCGATGGATCGGACGCCATGACGACCGTCAAGGAGTTGATGGCCGACGAAGATGCGCTGCGCGCCGCGCGTGAGGCGGCGGTCTTGCATGCGGGCTACCAGTTTCCCGAAGCGGCGCATCGCGCGCGCGTTCTTGAACTTCTGGGCAGCGACATGCCGGCCAAGCCGCGCAAGAGGCGCGCAACCAGGCGCAAGACCGCACTGATGGTGCCGTCCAACGGCATCGGCCTTGGGCACGCAACGCGACTGCTGGCGATCTCGCGGCAGCTGGACAAAAGGATCGAGCCGGTTTTCTGCACCATGGCGCAGGCCGCGCCGATCATCGAATCCTTTGGCTATCTTGCCGAATATATGCCGTCGCAGGGCGATACGCACACGGACCGCGCCGGTTGGGATGCGTGGTTTCGCTACCAGCTTGGCGAACTGATCGATTTGCACGACCCGGAAGTGGTGGTGTTCGACGGAAATAACCCGACCCCCGGATTGGTGCGCGCGGTCACATCGCGCGGCCGGTGCGGTCTGGCCTGGGTGCGCCGCGGAATGGGGGGGCCGGTCGCGTCCCCGTATCTCCACAATGCGCGTTACATGGATCTGATCATCGAACCCGGAGAAATCGCCGCGGAACGCGATACCGGGCCGACCGCCATACGCCGCGCCGAGGCGCTGCAGGTGGGACCGGTGACCTTGCTCGACCATGATGAAATCCTGCCCCGCGAGGATGCCAGAAACGCTTTGGGTCTGTCGTTGAACGCACCCGCCGTGCTGATCCAGCTTGGCGCAGGGGCGAACCGGGATGTGGCGGGATTGACCGGAGAGATCATGGAATACCTGAAGCGTTTCCCGCAACTTCAGATCATTCTGGCCGAGTGGGAAAACAGCCCCGTGGAATTGCGCGACTGGCCAAACGCAAAGGTTTTGCGCGGCTTTCCCATTTCGCGCTATTTCGAGGCCTTCGATTTTTCGATCTCGGCTGCAGGGTACAATACCTTCCACGAGGTTTTGGCTTTCGCTCTTCCCACGATCTTCCTCGCAAATCGCCATCCCTCGATGGATGATCAGGGCGCGCGCGCCGGCTTTGCCCAGGACAACGGGGCGGGCTTTGACCTCGCGGAAGATCAACTCTTTCATTTGCCGGCTCTTTGCGAGGCCTTGATGAATGAAAAGGCGCGCGCCTTTGTCCGTGAGAAATGCGTCCTGCTCAAACAGCCCAACGGCGCAAAGGCCGCGGCTGATGCGATTATCGAATTGGTCCGCACAACATGAGAAACACTGTGAACACGTTTGTCAGTCGTAATGACGACGATGCGCCGATTGCACCGGGCAAGCCCGAGGTGATCACCGTTGGGTGGCAAAACAAAAGAAAGGCTTTTGTACCGGCACCGGCGCGACGGGCCCCTCCCTTGCAGGACAGACTGGCGTGGCCGGCTGAAACACCGCCTGCAACGGTCCTGAAACCGGGAAGCGGCCAACATGCGCAAAACCAGCAGGGCCGGCCGCAGGTTGTGGCAATAGCCCTGTTCGGAATCACCGAAGCGCGTTTGAAATTCGCCCTGAAACAGATCGCGCGCCAGCAACGGACCAAAGGGCGTTTCCAGCCCTTGATCTTGACGGATTCGACCCTGCACGCGGCCCTGCGCCGCGCCGGCGCCATCTTCGAATATTTCCCCGCCTCTGTGTACCTTGCGGACCCGGACGGCGTGGCGTTGAGCCAGCGTTTCGCGACCATCTGGCAAAAATGGAAACCGTCCTACCTGATCGATCTCGGCAAGCCGGGCCTGCTGAGTTCCCGCCTTGACGACTACGAAAGCTACTTCCAGTCCTCCGAAACCGCCAAGGGCGTGTTCGAGCCCTGGTTCAAGCCCGATCCGCTGCCCCCTGCCCCGCCGCCCGATATCGCGGCCCTCAAGGCGGAATACCTGACCAAGGGCCTGGACGCCGAAGCCGACACGTTCGCCTTGTACAGGATTCTGGGCAACGACCTGCCGCCACGACATGATGAAGGCCAGACCCTCACCAATCTGCGCTTCATCCTGGAAAACGAGCCCAAGTTTCCCAATTGCGAGAAACGCTGGGTCATCAACCGCATCACGGATCCAGAGCAGGAACGCGCCATCATCGCGATCTTGGATGAATTCGGTCAGTCCTACATCACGATCCCCTTCGATCTGCATGAATACAAGCAGGTGGAATGGGACCTCGACGGCTTTCCCCAGCGCTCGTTTTTCCTCAACGGCCGGTATGGCGACATGCAGGACTACGACAAACTGCGGGCCGAGGCGCATTCACGCCGACACAAGAACAAATACGTGATGAACAACAATGGCGCGCGTAACGCCGCCTTGCGCGATGGGCTTGCACGGGCCAAGTGGGTCATGCCGTGGGACGGGAATTGCTTCCTGACCAACGGCGCCTGGACCGAGATCACCCAGGCCATTACCGCTGCCCCCTACCTGAAGTATTTCTCCGTTCCCATGGCCCGGACCACCGAGAATACGGATCTGTTGCTCAGGAATTTCAGGCCCGATCCGATCGAAGAGCCTCAGCTCATCTTCCGCAAGGATGCAGAACAGGAATTCAACGAAGATTACCATTACGGGCGCCGCCCCAAGGTGGAATTGTTCTGGCGTCTCGGCGTTGCGGGTCCCTGGGACAACTGGCGCGATGATGTCTGGGACCTCAAGCGGCCATCGCGCAGCACCGACGCGGGCAGCCATGGCAGCGCGGGCTGGGTGGCGCGGCTGCATTCGGGGCGCGATGCCCTGGAACAAAACTCGAAAGTGGCGCAGGTCGGCCGTGGCGTGGCCAGGATCGAAGGCATCCTGTCCGTCACCGATGACCTGGATCGCAAGGCCTTGGCGCTGTCCTTGGATCCTGCGGCCCTTACAGCCTATGACGGCGACCTGCTTGCGTCGCTCAAGATGGCCCCACCCGATACGGCACGGGGGCGGCTGTATGCACGCCTGCAGCAAGAGGCCGAACTGGCTCTGCAACGCGGCCCCTATTCCGTGATGGACAAGACGACGGTGCCACCCAGTGGCGACAAGCATGACTACATGCACCCGCCCCCCTACTGGTGGCCTGACCCGAACACGCCAACGGGCCTGCCCGGCAGCCGCCGGGACGGGGAACGCGCGCCGGGGACGCGGCTGTATGAACCCGACAGCGAAAAATACGACCGGACCCGTTTGCAGCGCCTGTTCGACGATACCACCATTCTTGCGCTTGCCGCAGAAAGCGGTGGCACAATCGAGCACGCCCGACACGCGGCGAACCTGCTGCGGCACTGGTTCCTCGATGAACGGACCCGCATGAACCCCAATCTGCATTTCGCGCAGGTCATTCCCGGCGCGGGCGAGGCCAAGGGGCACGGCGTGATCGAGATGAAGGATCTCTATTTCTATCTTGATGCCGTGCGGATCCTGGAAAAACACGACGTGTTGACGGCCGCCGACAAGGACGCTTTCCGCCAGTGGCTGAACGAATACCTGGTGTGGCTGCATGAAAGCCCACAGGGGCGAAACGAACGGGCCACCGGCAACAACCATGGCACCTGCTACGATCTTCAGGTCGGTGCGATCGCGGCATTTCTAGGGGATGTCGACGTGCTTGCGGCAACCCTGCGCCGCAGCCGCGAGCGTATCCTGGGCCAATTCGCCAAGGATGGCTCGCAGCCTCACGAACTCAAGCGCACCCAGACCCAGCATTACTGTTTCTTCAATCTGCAGAACTGGATCAACCTTGCCAATCTCGCAGACAGTTGCGGCGACGCCCTTTGGGATTTCACCGACAACAAGGGTCTTGGTCTCGCGAAGGCCTTCAAGTGGCTTATCGATACCAGTGGCAAGTCGGAATGGCCCTTTGAACAGAACGGGCGTTTTGACGAGGATCGCTTCATTCCGCTGATCTACGCCGCGCAGGCCCGTTTTGCGCCAGAAGCCTCGGTCGGCTATGCCCTTGGATTTTCACGCAAGCCGCTTTTTTTCCCGCATGATGGCGTGCCCCCCTTCTGGATGCTGAGCCGATCGGTCAACGCCAAGGGGCACAGCAGCAATCCCGGCCTGACCAGAGCGATTGAACGGGCAGAAATCGCTGCCAGGGACATGGTGCAAGGTTCCGGGTTCCGGTTGAGCGTGAAGAACCTCGAACAACGGCTTTGGGGGGGCTATTGCGAATTCGCGCGCGCCGATCTTGAGATGTTGAAGATGTCTCCGAAGGCGTCCGGCTCGGTCCGGGCGGGGGCCGCCTGGGCGCTGGCTCAATGGCACGCGGCTCACCAAGACCACGACAAGGCGCTCATCAACATCCGCGAGGCAGAACAGCTTTCGGGACCGTCGGCCGAGACCTACCTGCTTCCCAAGGTCGATTGCCTTGTCGCGCTTGGGAATGTGAGCGAGGCGCGCATGCTGTTGGACCATTCCGCCAGGCGTTCGGCGGATGATCCCAACCAGTTTTTCCGGATGGCCAATACCTGCCTGTCGGTGGAGTCCGGCGGCAGCGCCGCGACCGAGCAGGAAAAGCTGTCATGGATCAACAAGGTCTTTTTGACAAAAGGCATGGCGGGCATCGACAACAGAACGCCTGACATGGCGCTGGACTTTTCAAACATCCGGGGCGGCACGGCCCGGACGGTTACCGCCGATGAAATGGCCGGCGCGCAGGTTTCCGTCGTGATGCCCGTGCGCAACGCGTCGGCCACGATCCGACATGCGATCGAAAGCCTTCAAGAGCAGACATGGCCGGATCTGCAGATCATCGTCGTCGACAATTGCAGCACCGATGCGACGCTTCAAATCGTCGAGGATATCGCCAAGGCCGATCCCCGCGTGCAGCTGGTTGCGATGTCCAAGGACAGCAGCACCGGGGCCTGCCTCAACGCCGGCATGGCCCGGGCAAGCGGGCAGTTCGTGACCACGCATGATGCCGATGGCTGGGCGCATCCGCAAAAGATCGAAGCACAGATGAAACGATTGCGGCAGGATCAAAGGGCACTTGGCGTTGTGTCACGATCCATCACGATGCGCGGCGACCTGCACGCACAAGCCGATTGGCGGCCCGGCGGCTCACTGATCAGCGGGAACCATGCGTCGTTCCTGTTCTCCCGCCATCTGCTGGACGAGACCGGGCCATGGGACACGGTGCAGGCCGGGGCCCGCGAGGAATTCATCGCGCGGTTCAAGGCGAAATTCGGCGACACAGCAGTGGTCGAAACCGATCGAGAGCTTCCCTTGACGCTGTGCCGTGCGCGCGACGCATCGGCGGCGGAGCCTGGCGATGCCGCAAGAACTGCAGTGTTGCACGGCCCGCTTGCCGACTATGCCCGCTCCTATCAGCGGTGGCATGCCGGCGTCGAACCGGATGAGCTTGCGCTGCCCGACACCGCGCCCACGCGGCCGTTTCCCGCCCCGCTCGCGCTCGTGCCGGGCCAAAACCTTGCCGAAATCGACACGGTGTTCATTGCGGACTTCACGTCAAACGGGTTCAGGGTGGATGCAATCGCCGAGGTCGTGGCCCAAGCGGCGGCATCGTGCAGATCCGTGGGTATCTTTCATTGGCCCGATTACGAAAACACATCGAGTGCGGATTTTCACACGTTGATCTGCGAACTTCTGGTGTCGTCCTCGGTGGTTCAGATCAGCGCGGGCCAGCAGATAAAGGCGCATAACGTTACATTGTGCGACCCGTATCTTGCAGGCTATCCCATTGATGGAATGCCGGATTTCGGGGCTGCGTCGATCGACGTCATGTGGACGTACTCGGGCTCGCAAGACATGACTGCGGACAAGCGGCGGCGCATCATGCCAACCAAGGCAGAACTGGAACGCCTGTTTGGCATCCCATGTCATTTGATCGACGTGGCCCCCTGACGCGGCGATATCGGGCAAGGCCAGGTTGCGCCGGATCGGTTCGGACAGATGCGGGTCCGGCGATGCGCAAGATCATGTCTTGCGTGCACCCCGGTGACCGGCAACTTCGTGTGGTGATTTCCACACCAAATCGGCAAGGCGCCGCCGACGTCTTGCCAAAGGTGTTCTTTCTCGCGTCGATTTATGAGATCAACTTGGCATAAGCGAATGTTCAGGCCGGAAACCCATGGGTTCGCCCTGAACCAAGAAACGGAATCCGGGGCGAGCGGGGGATACGACCATGAGCAGGCTGTTGGCCACTGTAGTGGCAATCCTATGTCTTTTGCCGGCCACCCTGGCAGCAACGGATGTCGCGGCAGACCCCGTCAGCAGCGTTCCGGATCAGCCCAACACCATTCTTGCGACCTACAAGGGGATGCCGGACAACCACCCAGAAGCCGCCAAGAACATCACGTTGAGCCACCGCGAACCGTCCGCAAACCGCGCGTCGAATGTAAGGGTCATCTCCAATGACAGAGGTGGCGAACTTATCCACTACGCGCAGATGGTGTCGCGCGCCCGGATTGACAACACGTTGGTGCGGTTCAGCGGGACATGCGCGTCGTCGTGCACGCTGTTCTTGTCGCTGGATGCGTCACAGACCTGCATCACACGCGGTGCCTCGTTCCTGTTCCACCGCGCGCATTCGGCGCGGGCAGGCATGAACCAATGGGGCTCGGAGTATCTTGAATCCGAGTATCCCGTTTGGGTGCGAAACTGGTTGGACAGCCGCGGCGGGCTGTCGCGCCAGACGATGCGCATGAATTACTCCTACGCAGCGCAATTCATCCCGCCCTGCGCCTCGGCATGACGCCGGGCGTGATCGGGCCAGTCGCATTGATCTCGCAAAACCAGGCAATGCAATCCGCGCCGCGAAAGCGGTCACGCACCGGCAAAACCCAAAGACTTACGAGTATGGCGGAAGCAACTGGGCCAGCGGGCTACCACCAAGCAAATCAACGATGAAACCGATGCACGGATCTTCGGGCCGGAGCTCGATAAGCTGCTCCAACTCCGCTTGAAGTGCGTTCCGATCTTCGATGTCCTGGTAAAGTTCGCATCGCAATTGGAAATCTTCGGCCTCTTGCGCATGCGCCCCACCGGCTATGCCCACCTTTGCCGTCACTGCAGCCAATGCTGCAAGTACACCAAACTTATTACGCATAATACTTCCCCTACAATGATGTCACCGACTGCGAATTGATTGCCCCTGAAAGCAGGGCGGTCGCTGGATCTTGGTGAAATCGAACCGAATACAAACACTGAATGGTCTCAATTTTTGCATAAAAAAGCAACTTAATTGCCCTAATTCTGCCCGATTTGGGGTTGGCCCTGACAGGGGTGCACCACATCGGGTGGTGCGCGAAAAGACAGACACCACACGTGGCGATGAGCCATTGACATCTGGCTGCCACACCAAGGGACCGGATTGACGGTTTTCGACCAGCAATGACAGGTCGCGTCGCGAATCGGGTGCCGCGTCCAGTCCTCCGCCAAGTCCACACCCGTGCGTCCGGTGCTGTTTGACGGCCGCAGCCGCCAGCACTTTGTCCAGGCGTTGACCTTGGTAGCGCCGCGCCGCACGCCAGACCCGGTCACCGGTGCGCCTTGCAGCCCGGCCACACTCTGCGACACATGGAAATTCGGCGCTTACAGGGCCGGTGAAATCCTGCATACTGCGTGCAAATAATGGGTGATCCCGAAATCACCGCCCGAGGCAGTGCAGGAGCAATACAAATGCGTTCGATCGTAAAACGATCGCCACGTCGTGGCGGCGTTTTGAAAGTTGCGATCATAGTGGTCACCATGTCCGGATGCTCTTTCATTCCCGAAAGGCAGCCTTTGGGCGTGCCTATGCCTGAACGCTTCAGCTTCAACGTCGACACGGGCGCAGGATCCACGTCCGGAACCTGGTGGGAGGGATACAACGACCCTGCCCTGAATGACATCATCGCCGTCGGTCTGGCGCAAAGCCCGATCATGCAAAGCGCCCGCGCCGGATTGGAGGTCGCTCGCCACGATGCAACTGCGGCCGGCATCGGTGTCGCGGGCGATGCAACTGCGACCGTGAACACGACCGGCGGCGGATCAAGCACCCGGTCGGTGGGATTGGGGGCCGAGCTTTTGCCGTTCGGACGCCGCAACGCCGAATTGGCCAATGCGGATGCCCGCTACAATGCGGCGCGCAACGCGTTTCTTGACACCCAGCGTCTTTTCATTCGGAACACCGCGACGGAATACGTGAACCTTCGCTATTTCCAGGCCCTGCTGGTGGTCCGCCAGAATGAACAGCGGCTTGCCCGAAGCTCGATCGATGCCGCCGTATCCCGAGGCGAACTGGGTGCCAGCACCGAGATCGACGAACTCGATGCACGGGCCTATCTTGCCGACGTTCAGGTTCGCATCGCCTCGACCGAGGCGTCGATTGCCGAACATCGCCACCGTCTTGCCGGGCTGCTCGGCGTAACGCCGGACAATATCCCGGCCGTCCTGCGCCATTCCGGTGCGCAACCTGTGCCCGGCGGCGCGTCCGACATAGGTGTACCCGCAGACCTCTTGCGCAACCGGCCCGATGTCCGCCGCGCCGAATTCGAGTACGAGACGGCCCTGGCCGACATCGGGGAAGCGCGGGCAAACAGGTATCCGTCCCTGTCTTTGAACGGCACCATCCGTTCCACGGGGTCGGGCGATCCGTCCCTGGGCCTCGGCCTGTCTCTTCCGGTGTTCACGCAACCCACCCTCGCAGCCGAAGAAGACGCGGCCGGTGCACGCGCCGATCTGGCTTTGGCCGAGTGGCGAAATATCGTCATCCAGGCCGTGAACGAAGTGGAGCTTGCCCTGGCTGGCATCTCATCCGCATCGCAAGGCGTGGCCGCCTCGCGGCGATCCGAACGTCTGCATACGGAACGGGTCGCCCTTTTGAGAAACGCCTTTGAGACGGCACAGACCTTCACCCTTGTCGATGTCATCGAGGCCGATCAGGAACTGGCCCGGAGCCGGGAACAAACGCTGAGCGCGACAAGAACGCTGGGTTTGGAGTACCTGGCGCTGTGGACGGCACTGGGATGTTGCGCTGCCGATACCGATACCGAGGTCGTCGCGCAGGCGTTCTGACGCCGTCAGTCTACACGGGCATCGCTCTTGATCCGGCTTTGATCCATCAGCGGCCAGGCGGTGTCCGGAGGCCTTTGCCGACACCAAAGATCCGCGCTGCGATTGGCGCCCCCATGATGACCAGAAACACCCGCGTCAGGTGATGCACCACCACGTAGCCAAGATCAGCGCCAACCACGATCGCAAGAACCGTCATTTCGGCCTGCCCGGCGGGCGCAAAGGCCAAAAACGCATCGACCGGCGGTGCAAGACCCACGAGGATCACCAGTTCGGTGAAGGCAACCGTCAGCACCGACAGCAACAGCACAAAGAACACACCGGCCAGCACATCGCGCCGGATTTCGAGCAGCGTCACACCGATGTAACCGGCCCCAAGGGTGATCCCGATGAAGAACTGTGCCGCCAGGATGGCCTCGCCCGGCGGGCGATAGTGGATCACATCCGTCATCGACAAGATGCCCGCAAGGATCATGGGCCCCAAGATGGGCGCGCCGAAAAGACCGATGCGTTCCGCCAGTTTCCAGCCGACGACGGCGGCGATGGCCATGATCAACAATTCATGCAGAGGGATCGTCGCTGCCGGCGCCCCGATCGGATTGTCGAGCGTTGCATCGAAAAACTGGGTCAGGATCACGGGCGCGATGGCGATGATGATCATCACCCGTGTGGCATGGATCAGGGTCAGTGCACGCGTGTCCGCGCCGGCCTCCTGGCCGAACAGAACCATATCCTGCAACCCGCCCGGCATCGCTGCATACCACGCGGTTGCGCCATCGAAACGATAGACCTTTCGAAAGAACGGCACGCCCACCAGCGCGATCAGGACGATATAAACCGGGATGAGCGCCAGCGAAGCCGCCATCTGCGGCAAGGTGCCGATCACGGCAGGCGTCAGCGAGGCGCCGATCGCCACACCAAGGATCGTGCGCATGCCCTGGCTGACGCGCGGGGATCCCCGGAGCGGTGCGCCGGCCAAGGCGCCGATCAGACAGGCCGCCAGAGGTCCGAACAGAAATGGCAACGGAAGACCGAGCAGCCAGAAAACCAGGACGCCAACCCCGGCCAGCACCAGCGTCAATCCCTGCTGCCGCAGCGCTGTTGTGCGAAACCAGTCGCCCAAGTCGCGGACCACGGACCTTGTCCTTGTCAGTCCTAGGTCGTCTCACCACCATTGACGGCGATCATCTGCCCGGTCACGAAGCGAGCTTGCGGCGAGGCCAGAAAGCCGACCATTGCGGCGATGTCCCGGGGTTGCCCCATGAAACCGGTGGGAATCTTCGCCGCGCGCGCCGGGTCGTCCTGGGTCGCGGTCTCGGCCCGGATCTGTCCGGGGGATATGACGTTCGTGGTGATGCCCTTTGGCGCGAATTCGGTCGACAGCGCCTTGGTCAGTCCCCAGACGCCGTGTTTGGCAGCCGAAATCGGCGCCCCTTCGAAATAGCCCTTGATCGCTTTCATCCCGGAAAAGTTGATGATCCTACCCCACCCCTTGTCGACCATCCCCGGCAGGAACGCGCGGCTGGTATAAAAGACCGACGTCAATGCAGTATCCATGACCGAGTGCCAGTCCTGGTCGGACAGGTCGAGGAACGGCTTGTGCGGCCTGCGCGCGGCATTGTTGACCAGGATATCGACTGTGCCGAAGCGCGACAGTGCCGCGTCGGCCATTCGGGCCACGACATCGGCGTGACCGACATCGCCCATCGCGACCAGCGCCTCGGCCCCGGCTGCTTCGACCATCTCGGCGGTGGCCCTGGCGGCGGCCTCGTTGGACGATCCATTGACGACGACATTGCACCCGAGCTCCGCCAGATGCACAGCTGTGGCCCGGCCGATATTCTGACCGGATCCGGAGACAAACGCGGTTTTTCCGCTGAGAACGAGATTGGTCATGTCCTGGTTTTCCTCATTTTCCGTTCACTTCCAAAGCATTGGCCGTGGAAAAGCGGCGTTGCTGGGGTGGTGCGCAGGGTATTGCGCGCAAAGTTGATGCAGCTTCTGGAACCCGCAGATGATTGTCAATCGGCAGAATAATGTTGACAATCTGTAATCTTGGCGGCGTGATGCACCCATGCAGGTACGCGACGGCATAAAGGATTCCTTTCAGAAGCTGCGCCAGCGGTCGCTGGTGGGCGAGGTCCGTGATGAGCTTGAGAGGATGATCCTCGCAGGTGAATTGGAGACCGGCGAGCGTCTGAACGAAATCAGCCTGGCAGGGCAGCTTGGCGTCAGCCGTGGCCCGGTGCGCGAGGCCGCGCGCTCGCTGGAGCGCGAGGGGCTGGTCAAGGCCGTGGCCAATCAAGGCGTCTATGTACGCAAGCTGTCGATCGAGGACGCGCTGGAACTCTATGACCTGCGGTCGATGATTGCGGGCTACCTGTGCGCGCGTGCCGCCGAAGCAGGGGACAAGGCCGCCATCGCCGCCCTGCGCGATTTCGTATCGCAAATGCAGGATGCCGCCGAAGCAGGGCAGGAAGAGACCTACTTTGCCCTCAACCTTGCGTTTCATGATAGCATCGCGGCTGCATCCGGTGCCGTGCGCGCGAGCGAAATTTATGGCTCGATGGGCAAGGAAGTCAGGCTGATGCGCTTGCGCGTCTTGGCAGGCAAGCCCTCGCTTTTGTTGTCGAACGCCGAACATGCGCGGATCGTGGACGCGATAGAACGCGGCGATGTGGATAGCGCGCGCGCAGAGGGTGCTCAACACCACGCAAACGGAAAGAAGAGACTGCTGGAGACACTGTGAACCCGCCCAAAAGGGCAAGATGCTTCAGTCGATACGACGACCCGCAACTTGAGGAGGAGTGGGTCGAAAAACCAAACCATACTGGGAGGATACTATGACAAAAACCTTTACATCACACGGTCCGTGGCTGCGCGCCTCGGCACTTGCGGCGATTGTGGCCGTGCCCGCGGTTCTGGCAGCGCCGGCGATCGCGCAGGAATACCCGTCGGCGGAAGAAACGCTCGACTGGACCATCGCGTTCGGCCCCGGTGGCGGCAATGACATCATGGCGCGCACGATCATCGACATTCTGACCACCTATGACCTGTATCCCGGTGATATCGCACCGGAAAACCGCGCCGGCGGCTCTGGTGCCGTGGGTTGGGGTTATCTGTTCGGCCAGTCCGGCAACGGCTATGGCATCTCGACCACGTCGGGCAGCTTCGTGACCACGCCGCTTCAGGCCGATACGCCCTGGCAGCCCGAGGATTTCACCCCGGTCGCCCTTCTGGCCACCGATGACCTCGTGCTTGTGGTCAATGGCTCGTCCGAGATCCAGAACATCGAGGAATTCATCGCCGCGGCACAGGCCAGCCCGATGAATATCGGCGGCACGGGCACCGTGAACGTGGACTTCATCGTACCGACGCTCTTCGCACAGCGCGCGGGCTTTGAGTTTGACTATGTGTCGTTCAACTCGATGGCAGACCAGACCACCGCCCTGCTGTCCGACGCACTGGACGCAATGGTTGGAAACCCCGGCGAAATCCTGGGCCTGATCGAATCCGGTGAACTGCGTCCGCTGGTCTTCTCGGGCCAGAACACGCCTGCCGCACTGGAAGGTGTGCCGACGATGGGCGAACTGGGCTATGACATCGGCGTGTCGATGCCGCGTGGCCTGATCCTTGCACCCGACGCCCCGGCCGAGGCGCAGGAATGGTGGATCGCAACCATGCAGCAGGTCGTCCAGACCCCTGAATGGGCCACCTATATCGAAAGCAACACGCTGACACCGACCGTGATCTACGGCGAGGATTTCCGCACCTTCCTTGAGAACACCAAGAACGGGTTCGAAGAGGTTCTGCGGTCCGTCGGCGCAATCAACTGAGACACCATCAGTCTAATGGACCGGCCGCGCGAAAAGCGCGGCCGGTCTTTTACCCCACGGGACAACAAACATGCGCATTGCATTCCTCATCGTCGTGTTGGCCGGGGCGGTGTTCTATTCCTACATTGCCTTTATCGATCTGAATTTCCTGACGCGGACCGGTCGTCTTGGCCCGGGGTTCTTTCCAAGGATCGTTGGCGTCGCGATGGTGGTGTTCACGTTCTGGGCGCTGGTCGATGCCCTGCGCGAACGTCGTGCTGCCCAGGATGATGGCAGCGCATGGCGCGATGTGGTGACGCTGATGGCGCTCGCGGTCGGATACGCCGTGTTGCTGCGCCTGCTTGGCGGCTTTCCCGCGACGGTGGTCTATCTGGGCCTGTCGCTGGTGATCGTGAACCCGGGCCGCCATTTGCAGAACGCGATCCTGACCGCCGTCATACCGACGGCCATATACCTGCTGTTCGACCGGCTGTTGAATGCCAACATGCCGCCCGCCCTTCTTGACCTGCCGTTCTGAACGATAGCTGGCCCGAGCGCCCGCTCAGTGGAGACCACCTGATGGATATTTTCGGCGATCTGATGATGGGGCTTTCGCTCGCCATCTCTCCGATCAACATGCTGTACCTGCTGGCCGGCGCAATGGTGGGCATGGTCGTGGGCGTGATCCCCGGTTTCGGCCCGTCAGCCGGACTTGCCATCTTGTTGCCGGTGACCTTCGGCATGGATCCGGTTCCCGCGATCATGATGTTGGCCGCGATTTATTACGGCGCGATGTATGGGGGCACGATCACCTCGATCTTGCTCAACACTCCGGGCGAAAGCGCCACGGTGGCCAGTACATTCGACGGCTTTCCCCTGGCCAAGAACGGGCGCGCGGGCCCAGCGCTTGTGATGCAGGCGGCCGCCTCTTTCGTGGGGGGCACCGTCGGTGTGGTCCTGATCACGATCCTGGCCCCCATGTTCGCGCAGGTCTCGCGAAGTTTCGGGCCGCCGGAATATTTCCTGCTGGCCGTGATGGGCATGCTGACGCTGATCGTGATGATCGGGCAGCACTGGAAACTCGGCGTCGTCTCGGCACTGATCGGGTTTGCGCTCGGCACCGTCGGTGTCGACCTCGAAACCGGGCAAGGCCGCTACACATTCGGGTCGGCCGAACTGATCGGGGGCATCTATTTCATCCCCATCGCGATCGGCCTTTTTGGTCTGGGCGAGCTGTTTTACGCGTTCTACCAGGGCCTGCACAAAACCGGCACAGGCGGCATCGTGCAATATGACAAGGAAGAACGCTTCTGGCCCACCCGCCATGACTGGATTTCCACCCGCATGACCATGGCGCGGCATTCGATCCTGGGCTTCATCGTCGGCGTGATCCCCGGTGCCGGGGCCACCATCGCCTCGCTCATGGCCTATTCCACCGAACGCTCCATCTCCAAGAACAAGGCGAATTTCGGCAAGGGCGAGATGGCGGGCCTTGTCGCCCCCGAGACGGCCAACAACGCGGCATCCTCCGGGGCGATGATCCCGCTGCTGACACTGGGCATTCCGGGATCCGCCTCGACCGCCGTCCTGTTGGCGGCCTTCTTGATGTGGGGCCTGCGCCCCGGCCCGCTGTTCATGGAACAGAACCCAGAACTGGCTTGGGGTCTTATCGCATCCATGTACCTGGGCAACATGGCGCTTTTGGCGATCAGCATCTTTGCCATCCCGCTGTTCGTGCAAATGATCAAGGTGCCCTACCGGGTGCTGGGCCCGACCATCATCGTGATCTGCACCTTGGGCACGTTCAGCGTCCACGCGTCCTTTGTCGAAACCTACCTGATGTTCGGCGCCGGCATCGTGGGCTTTTTCATGCGGCTCTACGGGTTTTCGCCGGCAGCGCTGGTTCTGGCGCTGGTGCTTGGCCCCCTGGCGGAGGAAGCCTTGCGCCAGACACTGACGATCTCACGCGGGTCTTTCGGGATCTTCGTGGAACGCTCCGCATCGCTGTGGATCATCGCGGTGACGATCGGATTGCTGGTGTTGCTGCCGCTTCTTGGCCGCTTCGGCAAAAAGGCCGAAGAGGCCGAAAAAGCAGGGACCTGACGGCGCATGCTTGTCACTCAGGAAAAGGCGCAGGCCCTGGCGGCCCGCGCCTTTTTGCGTTGCGGTGTCCGGGATGGCATGGCGGCCGACGCAGCCCGGATGATGACCATGGCCGAGATGATGGGGATCACCACCCACGGCCTTGCCCGCGTGTCGAACTATGTCGACCGTTTGCAGGCCGGGGGCATGGACCCGCGCACCGAACCCGTCATCACGGCCCCTGCCCCGGCGCTTTTGCAGGTGGACGGTCGAAATGGGCTTGGCCCGGCGGTTGCCCTGCGAGCCACAAGGGCCGCGATGAACGCCGCGCGCGCAACCGGGATCGCCGCGGCCTTTTGCAGACATTCCACCCACCTGGGCGCGCTTGCGCCGCTGTTGTGGATCGCCGCGCAAGACGGGTTCGCCGCGATCATCACGACCAACACCGCGCCGATGATCGCGCCTGCAGGCGGGCGGCGGGCGCTTTTGGGCAACGCGCCGGTTGGACTCGCGATCCCGGATGAAGACGGCATGCCGGTTCTGCTGGACATGGCGTTGTCGGTTGCCGCGCGCTCAAAGGTGCGCGCTGCCGCCAGCGCGGGCGCATCCATTCCGGAGACATGGGCCACAGATGCCCAGGGCCGCCCGACAACCGATGCGGCGGCGGCGATGGACGGGTTGATGCAGGCCATCGGAGGGGCCAAGGGCGCGCATCTCGCCCTATGTCTTGACCTGTTCGCAGGTGGGCTGTCGGGGGCCGCCATGATGGGTGAGATCCCCAACGCGAACACCACCCCCGATGTGCCACCCGATCTTGGCCATATGATCGTGATCATAGACGCAGCACGCCTGATGCCGCCTGACAGGCTATCGGCGCGGTTGGCCGATGCGCGCAACATGGTGGAAACAACCCCACGCGTTGATCCGGCCCAGGCGATCCGCCTGCCGGGCGAACGCGCGGTGGCGGCCCTGAAAACGGCTCGGGCGCAAGGGTTCACCCTTGCGCCCGACCTGTTCGATACCCTGTCACGCCTCGCCGGAGACTAAACGAGCGATCAGGCGTCGCCTTCGGTGATCTCACGCATGGCTTGCAAGAACTGAGCCACCTCGGCCTCGGTGTTGTAGTGGCACATCGAAACCCGGATCGCGCTGGGCAGGCCCAGCGGATCGAGGATATTGCCGGAATAGTGATCGGCCTTGCGGGTGTGGGTTCTGATGCCCCGCGCACGCAGCTTGGTGACCACATCGGGGGCGTCCTGCCCCGCGACCGAAATCGACACCAGCCCCTCGCGACGCGGGTTTTCAACACCGCCGATGATCGTGACCGAAGGCATGTCAGCAAGCCCCTTGAGGTTCCCTGTGCCGTGGATCATCGCATCGGTCAGCGCCTTTTCATGTTCATGGATCGCCTCGCCGGCGGCCACGATCCGCGCGCGCCGGTCGGTCGCATCGGACACCTGACTGCCCAGCCATTCGAAATAATCCACCACATCGGAGAAAGTCGCATAGGCGCCGGTATCGCGCGTGCCCAGTTCCCACGGCTCGCCAGGGGCGTTCAGCAAATGATCATGGGGCAACTTGGCCAGCCGGTCGGATGTCCAGGCTACACCATAGCCGTGGCGCGAGAACACCTTGTAGGGCGATACGACATAGCCGTCGATGCCGTAACTTTCGATGTCGAGCCTGCCATGGGCGGCGTGCTGGATTCCATCGACGATGATGAAACACTCGGGCGCAACGGCGCGGATCGCCTTGGAAATCGCCGCCACATCCATGCCCATTCCGGACACGGGCGAGGTGTGCAGGATCGTGGCGACCTGCGTATCGGGCGTGATCTGCGCGGCATAGGCGGCCGCGTCCACGGCGCCGGTTTCGTCATCATGTGCGATCAAGACATGCGTCTTGCCGGCGGCCTCGGCCCATTTATGCGATGCACTGCGGGTCGCGGGATGTTCCACCGTGCTGCCCAGAACGATGCCGTCCGGCGTGCCCATGACGGCCACGCGGATCAGGCGGAACAGCAATTCCGTCCCGCTCTCGCCAACGAAGAACTGTCCGGCCGGCGCATTGAACATGATGGCCATATCGGCCTTGGCCTTGTCGATCATGGCGACAAGCGCATGAGCAGCAGGGTTGTCGCGGCCCTGGTTGTCGGGGATCGCGGCCATCTTGGCCGATGTTTCCACCACGGAATTCAGCGTCAGCGCGCCGCCCGCGTTCTCGAAAAACACCCTCGGCCCCTCGAAAGGGCAGGTGTCCACATGGGCGAACCGGCTGCGAACTTCGTCGAGCAGGGCAGGATTGGAGGTCAGCATCTCAGTGATCCTTGAGCATTAAATCTTTGGCATTTTCCACGTCGCCGTGGCCAGCGCCGCCAGTTTTCCATCGGGTCCCGTCAGGCGACTTTCCATGAAGGACATCGTCCGCCCGCGACGGGTAAACCGCCCTTCGCAGGTCACCACGCCTTCCGTGACAGGGCGCATGAACTGAACCTTCATTTCGATTGTCGCACCTGGGCCCGCCACCTTGTTGACCAGATGGCCCATGGAGATGTCCATGGCAGACGCCATCGCGCCACCATGAAGCGAGCCCTGGGGATTCTTCAACAGGTCCGTGACCTCGAATGTCAGGCGGCAGACCTCTTTTTCCGCGTCGGGCGCTTCATGGGGCAGGTAGTCGAACGACAGGCCCAGGAACCGCGCGAAAAAGAACGTCTCGAAGGCCTGCGCGTGACCTTCGAGTGCGGTGTCGAAATGGGCGCGCGCGGCGTCTTCGTCCACGCGCCTCGGCGATCCGTCAGCCATCAGGCGCCCACGAAATTCGGTTTGCGCTTTTCAAGAAACGCGCGGCGCCCCTCGACGTAGTCGGCGCTGTCGAAACACGCTTTCACCATGGCCGCGCATTGATCATGGTTCTGCCGGCTTTCGGGGGCCAGGGTCTGGCCGACGATGTATTTTACCGATCCCACCGTCATGGGCGCGTTGGCCGCGATCATCTCGGCCGTTTCTTGCGCGACCTTGCCGACATCGGCATCCGGCACCACCCGGTTCACCAGCCCCATGATCCGCGCCTCTTCGGCGGTGAACCGGCGGGCGGTGAAAAAGATCTCCTTGGCGAAGGCCGGGCCGACCACGTTGACCAGACGGTTGATGCCCTCGAACCCGTAGCCAAGACCCAGCTTCGCGGCGGGCACGGCAAAGTTCGACCCTTCACCGCAGATCCGGATGTCGCAGCTCAGCGACAGGGCCACACCGCCGCCGATGCAGAATCCGTCGATCTGCGCGATGGTTGGCTTGGTGAACGCTTCGATCAGGTCATAAACCCGTTTGGTCGCGGCATTGTAGTGGGCCACTGCCTCGGCGCTGGCACGTTCGGTTTCGAATTTCGAGACATCCGCGCCGGACACGAAGGCTTTGCCGCCTGCGCCCGACAGGATCAGAATGCGCACGCTGTCATCGGCCTGAAAGCGATGCACGGCAGCCTCGACCGCCTCCCACATTTCAAGCGACACGGCGTTGCGCTTTTCAGGTTGGTTGAAAATGATCCGGGCGATATCGCCCGATTGCTCGGTAATGATCTTGTCGGTCATGGGTCCGTCCGTTTTTGTCGTCGGTTAGGTGGCGCCAGAGGCTTTCATCTCGGCGATCTCTGCATCGCTCAGGCCGATCTCGGTCAGGATCTCGGCGCTATGCTGGCCCGCCTTGGGCGGCGGCGTGGCGATATGGCTGCCGGTGCGGCTCATGATGATGGGCTGGCCCACCAACTCCGTCTCGCCCCGCTCCTGGCTGGTGACGGGTTGAGCCAGGCCAAGATGGCGCACCTGCGGATTGCTGAAGACTTGCCCGATATTGTTGATCTCGCCGGCGGGAACGCCCGCCTTGGTGAACAGATCGATCCAGTCTGAGGTCGAGCGGGTCATGGTGATCGCCTCGATCTCTTCGCCCAGCGCATCCCGATTGTCGGACCGGGCCGGGGCCGTGGCGTAGCGATCATCCTCGAGCCAATCCATCCGGCCCATCGTTTCGGCGAATTTGGCCCAGATTGTGTTGCCCGTCACGGCGATGTTCATATGCCCGTCAGCGGTCTTGAATACCCCGGTAGGGATAGAGGTCGGGTGGTTGTTGCCCGCCTGTTTCGGAATCTCGCCATCCATCAGGAACCGGGCGGCCTGAAAATCGAGCATGAAGACCTGCGCCTGCAACAGCGAGGTCTGCACCCATTGTCCGCGGCCCGAACTCTGGCGTTCGAAGAGCGCGATCAAGATGCCCTGCGCCGCGAAAAGCCCGGCACAGAGATCGGCGATCGGAATGCCCACGCGCATCGGGCCGGTGCCCGGCGCGCCGGTGATCGACATCAGCCCCCCCATGCCCTGCGCGATCTGGTCGAAACCGGGGCGGTCGGCCAGCGGCCCATCCTGACCGAAGCCGGAAATCGAGGCGTAGATCAGGCCGGGGTTGGTCTGGCTCAGCGTATCGTAGTCGATGCCGAGCCGGGTTTTCACGCCGGGGCGGAAGTTTTCGACAATGATGTCCGCCGTATCGGCCAGCTTGCGGAAGGCTGCCAGACCGGCCTCGTTCTTGAGATCGAGCGTCAGGCTGCGCTTGTTGCGATGCAGGTTCTGAAAATCGGGGCCCGAACGCGGGCCCCCGAACTGGGCAGTGTCCACGGGCGCTTCGATCTTGATGACATCGGCGCCCCAATCCGCCAGTTGCCGCACGCAGGTCGGACCCGACCGCACCCGTGTCAGATCCAGCACCCGAAGGCCGGAAAGCGCCGTGCTGGCGGCAGCGACCGGCTTGGTCACGTGCTTGTCTCGAGGCTCTGACATGGTGGCTCCCCTGATGGACCATCGGTTGAACTATGGTATATGTCGCGCGCATTCTGATGACAATAAAAATGTTAATTGTTGACAAAAATGCAAAGCCGGGATCAACAAAGGCCATGATGATGAGTGAAAGAGCAATTGGACCACGGCGCGCCACCCTTGCGGGTGAGGTGCGCGCCGAGATCGAACGCATGATTGTCGATGGTGAACTGGCCGCTGGCGAAAAGATGAACGAGCTTGCCCTGTCCAACATCATGGGCGTCAGTCGCGGCACCGTGCGCGAGGCCATCCGGTCGCTTGCCGACAGTGGCCTGATCGATCTTGTCGCCAATCGTGGCGCGTTTGTCCATGAGACGACGCTGGCTGAAATCCGGAACCTCTACGATCTGCGCGGCGCGATCTTTTCCATGGCCTGTTCAGCCGCCGCGCGCCGGGTGGCGGAAGGATTCGAGGCAGACCTGGCCCGCAATTTGAAGCGGAACATCGAACAGATGCAGGCTGCCTACAAGAAAGAAGACACCGCGCGTTACTATGCGCTGAACATCGAATTTCATGACATGCTGCTGAAAGGCGCGGAAAACCCCAAGGCCAAGATGATATACGACAATCTGGTCAAGGAAATGCACCTGTTCCGACGCCGGGGCCTGTCGATCGTGAACAACCTGGCCCGGTCGCTGGAAGAACATATCGCCATCAGCGACGCGGTAATTGCGGGCGACCCCGAAGCCGCGCGCAGCGCGGCACACATGCACATCACGTCGGGTCTGGCGCGCTACATGCACATGCTGGACCAGGAACCCAAACCCGCCCCCTGATCCGCCGGGTGCGGCGCCCGCCAGAGACGAAAGAAAGACCACACCATGAGCAATCCGCTTTATGATGCGTTATTCGCACCCCATGCCGGGCAGGACGCGCCGTTCCTGCATCTTCTGGATGGCAGCACGATCAGCTATGCCGCGTTTGTGGACCAGGCAGCGCAAAACGCCAATGCGCTGACGGCCCTTGGTGTGAAACCCGGCGACCGCGTGGCCGTCCATATTCAAAAATCCCCCCAGGCCCTGGCCCTTTACGCAGGCTGCATCCAGGCCGGCGCTGTGTTCTTGCCGCTCAACACCGCCTACACCGCGACGGAGCTGGAATATTTCGTGGGCGACAGCGGTGCCGCGCTGTTCGTGTGCGATCCCGGGGAAGCGGACGCGCTGGCCGATATTGCCGCGGCCAACGGGTGCATGTTGCACACATTGGCCGGCGACGGCACCGGCACGCTGACCGACCTCGTGGCCAAGCAATCCACCACCGCAGCGGTTGCCGCACGGGGCGACGATGACCTGGCCGCACTGCTTTATACCTCGGGCACCACCGGCCGGTCCAAGGGCGCCATGCTGACCCAGAAGAACCTGCTCTCCAACGCGCAATCGCTGGTGGAAGGCTGGCGTTTCACCGCCGATGACGTCTTGTTGCACACCTTGCCGATCTTCCACAGCCACGGCCTGTTCGTGGCGTGCAATGTCTCGCTTCTTGCTGGCGGCTCGATGATCTTCTTGCCGAAATTCGATGCCGACACGGCAATCGATCGCCTGCCCCAGGCGACCGCGATGATGGGTGTTCCGACCTTCTACACGCGCCTTTTGGATGATCCGCGTTTCACCCGCGATCTGACGGCTCATATGCGTGTCTTCATCTCCGGCTCCGCGCCGCTGCTGGCCGAAACCCACGAGCGGTTCGAGCAGCGCACCGGCCACCGTATCCTGGAACGCTACGGCATGACGGAAACCAGCATGAACACGTCCAACCCCTATGACGGCGACCGGCGCGCAGGGACCGTCGGCTTTCCCCTGCCCGGCGTCGAGGTCAAGGTCTGCGATCCAAAGACCGGCGCGGACCTTCCGCGCGGTGAAATCGGCGTGCTGGAAGTACGCGGGCCCAACGTGTTCAAGGGGTATTGGAAGATGCCCGAAAAGACCCGCGAAGAATTGCGCGAAGACGGATTCTTCATCACCGGCGACCTGTCGATGATCGACAAGGATGGATACGTGACCATCGTGGGGCGCGGCAAGGATCTGATCATTTCCGGCGGCTACAACATCTACCCCAAGGAAATCGAGATGTTCCTCGATGATCAGCCCGGCGTTCTCGAAAGCGCCGTGATCGGCGCGCCGCATCCCGATTTCGGGGAAAGCGTCGTGGCCGTTCTGGTGCCAGAAGCAGGTGTCGACCTGAACCTTGCCGCGATCGAAGCCGCCATGCGCAACGATCTGGCCGGCTTCAAACGCCCGCGCCATGTTGCCGTGATGCAGGCCCTTCCGCGCAATACGATGGGCAAGGTCCAGAAAAAGGAACTGCGCGATCAATTCGCGGACGTGTTCCGCGCAGCCGCCGGATGACCGCCACGCCCGCCCCCGCGATCCTTTCTTCCGGGTACGGAAGGTCGTCCAGCGGCCGTCGCGTGCCGGACACGGACAAGCGGCAGCAGCCCCGCGCGAATATTGGGTTTACGTCCGGGACTGGGCACGGCATTGTCCGAGGCCGCGACCGGACACTGACCAGACAGACCGATATCGGGCGGACCGGGTAGACCTGACAACACAGAATGTTCACCTATTTCCGCCAGTTAGCGTTATAAAGGGTGAAACAGGTAGGCGAGGCGACGCAATGCGCATCCTTTTGGCGGACGACCATGATCTGGTGCGGGAAACCATAGCGATGTTTCTCAAGTCTGCCGGCATAGGCGAGGTCGTTACGGTCGAAAGCGTGGACGAGGCCGTGGAGGCCGCGCGCATGTCGGGCAGTTTCGATCTTGTCTTGCTGGACTACCAGATGCCCGGCATGGACGGACTGGCGGGGCTCGCCCGGATGAAAGACGCCAATGATGGCCGACCGGTCGCCATTCTTTCAGGCACCGCAAGCCCGACCATCGCGAACGAGGCCATCAACGCGGGCGCAGCCGGCTTCGTGCCCAAGACAATGGGCGCGAAATCCATCGTCAGCGCGATCAACCTCATGTCCGGCGGAGAGATATTCGTCCCCTTCGACTTCATGCAGCAGTCCGAAGCCAGAACAGTCGCCAACCTTACCGAGAGGGAAACCGAAGTGCTGCGCGGCCTTGCCGAAGGCAGATCCAACAAGGAAATCGCGCGCGACCTCGAGCTTCAGGAAGTGACCATCAAGCTTCACGTCAAGACGTTGTGCCGCAAGCTTGGTGCCCGCAACCGCACGCAAGCCGCCATGATCGCCAAGGACCGCACGTTGATCTGAGCGCCGATGGGGTTTGCCACCATCCCCGACCCGTCAAGCACCCGTACAGAACCGGCGGGCCTTGCGTATCCTGTGCCGCTGCCGGTGGCCTGGTGATCGTGCGGCCTGTCCGTTTTTCGGTTTGGTTGCAGGCGCTTGCCGCTCGTCGCTGCGGCGGCGACCGCGGCACGGCCCACCGGTATACGATCGGATAGCGGCCTGCCCATCTGCTCTTGCAAGATAGCCTCCTTGACGCAGGAAACCCCATGTTTTCATGAGTATGGAAGTCGGAGTTAGCGTTCCGCGCGCACTCGATTACAGCGCGTAGTATCAAGGATTCCGTCATGACCAAATCAAAGCGCATTGCCCTTGTCTCGGCCTTTCCGCCCGGCAAGCAGAGCCTGAATGAATACGGCCTGCATTTGGCCAAGGGGCTGGCGACACGCCCGGATGTGGCCGAAGTCATCGTCATCGCCGACCGTTTGAGCGGCAACCTGGCAGAGCTTGATCTTGGTCCCAGGATACGAGTCGAACGCGTCTGGACAACCAACAGCGCGACTGCGGGCTTTTCAATTCTGCGCGCCTTGCGGCGTGCCGCCCCCGACGGCGCGATCTGGAACCTCAAGACCGAAAGCTTCGGGAATCGCAAATTGGCGTCAGCCTTCGGGATGCTCGCACCTGCAATCGCCCGCGCCATGGGCATTCCCAGCGGCATCATCGCACATGACATCATCGCCGGGATCAATCCGGTCGCCTCGCAGCTCGGCGGCCAGCGCCTGCGCAGCGCACTGGCGCGCATACGCGGTGAGGTCGTCACCCGCGCGATGCTGGGCGCCAGCTACATGACCGTGATGGCGCGCGGATACCGGGACCACCTGAATGCGCGGTATCGCGGTGCAGATGTTCATCTGATCCCCCACGGCACCTTCGACACCACCGCATGTCGCATCATACCGCTGGACCAACGCCCGATGCGCATCGTCACGATGGGTAAATTCGGCACCCACAGGCGCCTCGAAACGCTTCTGGAGGCCTTTGACCAATTGCGCCAGGATCCCCGGCTTTCCAATCTTGAGCTGGTGATTGGCGGCACGGACCACCCCAGCGCACCGGGCTATCTGGCCAGTCTGGCCGACGCGCGCAAACGCGACGCGGGCGTGGTGTTTGCCGGCTACGTGGCCGAAGATGACATTCCCGCCTTTTTCGGTGAGGCCCGACTGAGCGCGTTCGACCATGCAGCCAACGCCGGGATACCTGGCGCGCTCCAGCGGACGGCCAGCTACGGCACTGTCCCGGTGTTCCCGAGGATCGGGGATTTCGTGGATATCTGCCGTGACGAAGGCTTTGCCGGGTGCCACTATTTGCCGGGTGATGCGCATGACATGGCCCAGGCGATGTTCGAAATGCTCGACAATCCGGACGCCGCGCAAGCGATCGCCGACAGCAATCACGCGGCATCGCTGGGCATGCCGTTTTCGGATGTGATCGCCTTTCACCTCGACAAGCTGGCGCTGCCGGACCGGCGCCCACGGCACGCAGCCCCAGCCACGGCATGACCCGAAGAGACGGCGTGGTCTTGCGGCATCACCATCTGCGACCTTGACGGCATCCGGGCCGGCCGATCCCTGGGCAACCCGCCGACAGCGCGTTTGACCATGCCATGAGGGACCGGGCCAAGGCCGGGAACCGTCCGAGGCTCGATGGCTGTGGGATGGGTGAACCGGTCAGGCAGGCCCGTCGCCCGGCGTGCGGAACCCGTCGACAAACTTGCGCAGCGCGTCGGCCTTTTCGCTCTGGCTGATCTCCGTTTCCAGCATCAGGATCGGGCATCCCATCTCTTGCAGGAACCCAGCCAGCTTTTGCCTCCACCTCAACGACTTGGTCACGGCCTGAATGATGTCATCATCGGTCATCTTGGCATAGCTGACCTTTTCCTGGTCCGATTTCATTTGCCGGTCCCTGACGCGCGCCAGGATCGTTTCCGGGCGTCCGACGAGATTTACAAAGGCCCGGTTCTGCAACAATTCCCGGGGGGAAAACGTGGCGCTCGTGACCTCAAGCTTGCGCACCTCAGATCCGACATTCTGAATCAGTCCTTCGTCCAGAATCGAGGGACGCGGCAGCGCTTCCAGACAGAATTGGTCGATCGTCAGGATATCAGCCGCGTGCTGTATCAGCCGCGACTTTTGATAGACCGAGACCCTTGGCCTGGCCAGGATCGTAGCGATCTTGGCTTCGAACAGATGGGCGTGGACATCGCTGTCCAACTCTTGACGTTTCCTGTCGGCCGCCGGCAGTGGCCAGGTGATCCAATGGTCCGCTTCACCCTCAAGGAAGGCCTTCACCAGCGTCGTCTTTCCAACGCCGCTTGGTCCCATGACCTCGATAATTCTGTTCACCATGCAAGGGTCTTTTCTTCATTCAAATTGGGGCCGGGGTGTCGCTGAACGGCACCCATTCCGTGCCACAGCGATATCACGCGTCCGTCAATCGGCCAAGTATGGCGGGCCGCCACCGGACGCGACGCGGCCCATGGTCTTGCCCCGGCAAGGGCACACGCTAAGATGGTCCCAGCGCGCAGGGGGGGAGATTTGCCGCATGACCATGACGAGAAGCCGATGAAGCGCGGCAGACGCAGGCGGACCATCGTATTCTGGGTCCTGATGGCCATCGTCGTGATCGCCTATGCCGCACGCGGCCTGCGCGAACTGCCGTGAGCATGCGGCCGACATCCGCGCCAATTCCGCATCGGATTGGCCAGCGCCGGCCGCACAGCACGGCATTTTCCGACACCGACGATCAAAACGGTCTTACGCATGCGTCAAAGCTATGTTTTACACCATGCAAGCCCACGGCGTTCCCGTGGCCAGACATGATTTTTTAAGGTCGGATAATGCGCGACGGCGGCAATCTTCTCTTTATCATTGCGCTGCTTCCGTTCATCGGAGCGCTCTTTCCGGGTCTGATGATCAGGGCCGGACGCAACGCGTGCGCGGCGTTCACCGCCGCGCCCACGGCGCTGGCCCTTGTCATGCTGCTCACACTGGCACCGGCCGTTCTGCGCGGCGAGGTGATCCAGGCCGAACTTGACTGGTTGCCGCAACTGGGATTGTCGGCGTCGTTCTTCCTCGACGGGTTGGGGCTTTTGTTCGCTTGCATGATCCTGGGCGTGGGTCTGCTGATCACGCTCTATGCGCGCTTCTACCTGTCGGGCGACGACCCGATGGGGCAGTTCTATACGTATCTGTTGCTGTTCCAGGGCGCGATGCTGGGCATCGTGATTTCCGACAACATATTGCTTTTACTGATCTTCTGGGAGCTGACGAGCCTGTCGTCCTTCCTGCTGATCGGCTATTGGAAACACCTGCCCGAGGGCAGGCAGGGCGCGCGGATGGCGCTGGCCGTGACCGGCGCGGGCGGGCTGGCCATGATCGCTGGGATGCTGATCTTGGGCAATATCGCGGGCAGCTACAACCTGACCGACATCTTGCAGGCGGGCGACGCGATCCGGGCGTCGGAATGGTACCTGCCGGCCCTGATCCTGATCTTGCTGGGCGCGTTCACCAAATCGGCGCAGTTCCCGTTCCACTTCTGGCTGCCCCACGCCATGGCCGCACCGACACCTGTTTCGGCCTACCTGCATTCGGCCACCATGGTGAAAGCGGGTATTTTCCTGATGGCGCGCATGTGGCCGGTGCTGGCGGGCACGGATGCGTGGTTCTACATCGTCACGACGACCGGCCTGATCACCATGGTGCTTGGCGCGCTGATCGCGCTGTTCAAGGATGACCTCAAGGCGCTGCTGGCATTTTCGACGGTCAGCCATCTTGGCCTGCTGACCATGCTGCTGGGCTTTGGCACACAAGCCGCGGCGGTGGCGGCGGTGTTTCACATCATCAACCACCTGACGTTCAAGGCCGCGCTCTTCATGACCGCGGGGATCGTGGATCATGAAACCCATACCCGCGACATCAAGCGGCTGGGCGGCCTCAGGCACCTGATGCCGATCACCTTCGCGATCGGCACGGTCGCGGCACTGTCCATGGCCGGCATCCCGTTGCTGAACGGGTTCCTGTCCAAGGAAATGATGCTGGAAGAAGCCTCGCATACATATTGGTTCGGCAGTGCCTATGCCGTGCCGGTCATGGCGACAATCGGGGCGCTGCTGTCGGTGGCCTATTCCTTCCGCTTCGTGGGGCATGTGTTCCTGGGGCCGGTGCGCGACGACTACCCGCATACCCCCCATGACCCGCCTTTCGGAATGTGGGCCGCACCCGCGCTGCTGGTGGGTCTGGTCGTGGTCATCGGCGTTGCACCCTTCCTTGCCGAAGGGATCGTGACCGCGGCCGCAAGCGCCGTGACCGGAGCCGATCTGCACCCGCATCTCAAGATCTGGCACGGGGTCACGCCCGCCCTTTGGATGTCGGTCATCGCCGTCGGCGGTGGTGCCATGCTGCTGTTGGTGCACCGTCCGCTCGACCGGGCCTGGATCGCTGCCCCACGCCCCGAGGCCAAGGCGATCTTTGACCGGCTGATGGGGGCCCTGGTCGCGGCAACGCGCGGCATGACCGAGTTTGCCCATAACGGTGCGATCAGCCGCTACCTTGCGATCTTTACCGTCACCGCCGTAGCGCTTGGGTGGATCGCTCATTCCGGCAGCGGGCTGTCGGCCCCCACGCGCGAATTGCTGCCGGTCCCGCCCGTGATTGCGGTTGGCTGGCTGATGCTGGTCGTGGCCACCGCGTCCGTGGTGATCATGCACCGGCATCGGTTCCAGGCGCTGGTGCTGATCGGGATCATAGGATTGTCGATCTCGGCAGGTTTCGTCTACCTGTCGGCCCCGGATCTGGCGCTGACCCAGATCTCGGTCGAGACGGTGACGATCATGTTGCTGCTTCTGGCGCTGCATTTCTTGCCAAAGATGACGCCCAAGGAAAGCCCCATGGCGCTCAGGATCCGCGATGGTCTGATCGCGCTGACCGCAGGCGGAGGGGTGGGAGCGCTGTCTTATGCCTTCTTGATGCGCGATATCGACACGATATCGGACTACCACATCGCCAACAGTTACGAGGGCGGCGGCGGCACAAACGTGGTCAACGTGATCCTGGTGGATTTCCGCGGCTACGATACCTATGGCGAGATCATCGTTCTGGGCATCGCCGGTCTGGTGATCTACGCGCTGATGCATGCACTGCTGGATGGGCCAGCGGCGCGGCGTCTGCGCAACACCGACTATACGCAGGACCGTTCGCGCGACCGGCATCCGCTGATGATGGTGGTGGTCACACGTGTCTTGATGCCGATCGCGGTGATGGTGGGCATCTATATCTTCTTGCGTGGCCATAACGAGCCCGGTGGCGGGTTCGTCGCGGGGCTGGTCATCGCCATCGCCCTGTTGATGCAATACATGGCCTCGGGCTTTGCGTGGACGCAGGAACGCAAGAAGGTGGAATACCACACGATGATCGGCCTTGGCGTGGTGATCGCGGGGCTGACGGGGGTGGGTTCGTGGCTGTCTGGCACGCCGTTCCTGACCAGCGCCTACACCTATGTTCACCTGCCGCCCATCGAGGAGTTCGAACTGGCCACCGCGATGCTGTTCGACCTGGGCGTGTTCCTGACCGTTCTGGGTGCCGTGATGCTGATGCTCTACAGCCTCAGCCGAATCGCGCGCTACGCCGGTCAGACGGTAAACGAGGGCCCCATGGACTATGACCCCGGCGACCAGAACGCCGACAAGAAGACGGAGGCCTGAGATGGAACTCATCGTCGCAAGCACGGTCGGTGTTCTGACTGCAGGCGGGGTCTACCTGTTGCTGCGCTTGAGGACCTTTGCGGTCATACTCGGCCTCGCGCTGCTGTCGTATGCCGTGAACGTCTTTCTGTTCGCCAGCGGGCGGCTGGCCATCGACCAGTCGCCGATCCTGTCGCGCTATGGCGACGCGACATATACCGACCCCCTGCCCCAGGCGCTGGTGCTGACGGCGATCGTGATCTCGTTCGGGATGACGGCGGTTCTGGTGATGATCGGCCTGGGCGCCTTTCTGGAAGCGGGCCACGACCGGATCGACATGGATGATGACGACACTGCGCAGGCCAAGGGGGAGGACGCCTGATGCACTGGATCATCCTGCCCGTCGTCCTGCCGGCCATGCTGGCGCCGCTCATCGGCTTTGTCATGCGCCACGACATCGTTCTGGCCCGCACCGCGTCGGTCGCGGGGACGGTCGCGCTTCTGGCCATTGCCATGGGGCTGGCCGGCATGGCCGCCGGAGGCGAGACATTCGTCTACCGTCTCGGCGACTGGCCCGCGCCTTTCGGCATCGTGCTGGTGCTGGATCGCCTTTCCGCTTTGATGGTTCTGCTGACCGCGACGCTGGCGCTGATCGTTCTGATCCACGCCATCGCAACCGGTTGGGACGCAAGGGGACGGCATTTCCATGCCCTGTTCCAGTTCCAGCTCATGGGCATTTGCGGGGCCTTCCTGACGGGCGATGTCTTCAACCTGTTCGTCTTTTTCGAAGTCCTTCTGATCGCGTCCTATGGTTTGATGATTCATTCCGGCGGGCGCGAGCGCATGCGCGCAGGCCTGCAATACGTCGTGATGAACCTTGCGGGGTCGACCCTGTTCCTGTTCGCCCTTGGCACGGTCTATGCCTCGACCGGCACGCTCAACATTGCGGACCTGGCGGCGCGCATCCCCCAGATCCCGGCCGACGAGGCCTCGCTCGTGCGGGTTGCGGCGATCTTGCTGATGATCGTATTCGCCGTGAAGGCGGCCCTTTTCCCGGTGCAGTTCTGGCTGCCTGCCACCTATGCCAACGCACCCGCGCCGGTTGCTGCGCTGTTCGCGATCATGACCAAGGTCGGCGCCTATGCGATCGTGCGGGTGCACACCACGGCCTTTGGCTCGGACAGCCCCGGCATCGATGATCTGACCACCACCTGGCTGTTTCCGGCCGCGATCGTGACCATCGCGGTTGGTGCGTTCGGCGTTCTGGGCGCGCGGCGCCTGATGCCGCTGATTGCCTATTCGGTCGTGGGTTCGATGGGCACGCTGCTGGTAGCGGTTGCGGCCTTCTCTCCCACGGCGACCTCGGCGGCGCTGTATTACATGGTGCATTCCACCTTTGCCGCAGCCGTCCTGTTCCTGATCGCCGACCTGGTTGTCACGCGCCGGGGCTCGGACGCGTTGCAGGCGGCACCGGCAACCGGGCACAACGGGCTGTTCGCGGCGCTCTTCTTCGCTGCGGCCATAGCCATGGCCGGCATGCCGCCGCTCAGCGGCTTTCTGGGCAAGCTTCTTGTTCTGGACGCGCTGCGGGATCCGGGATTCATGGGGTGGGCTTGGACAGCCATCCTTGCGGGCTCGCTGCTGACCATCGTGGGTTTTGCCCGCGCAGGCAGCACCTTGTTCTGGAAATCCACCGCGATGCCGCAGCCTGACCCTCCGGCGCAGGCCACGGCCGACGATCCGGCGGGCGTGCCGGTGACACCGTTGCAGCTGGCCCCCACGATGGCGGCCCTTGCGGCGCTGGCCTGCCTGGCCGTCTTTGCCGGGCCGGTTTCGGCCTACCTGTCGGAAACCTCGACCCAGATCTTTGACCGCGACGGCTATGTCGCGGCGGTTCTGGGCGCGGACGAGGAGGGCTGAACCATGCTGAGACGCCTGATTCCCCACCCGATCCTGAGCGTGACGCTGGTGCTGGTCTGGCTTGGGCTGGTGAACACGTTCACCCTGGGCAATCTCATCCTGGGGATCGCCTTCGGGGTGATCATCCCGGTGATAACCGCCCCCTACTGGCCCAACCGCCCGGTCATCGGCCGGCCACTCAAGATCGCAGAATACATGCTGGTCGTGCTGTGGGACATCGTGGTCGCGAATGTTCAGGTCGCCATGATCATCCTGTTCCGGTCCGAACCCAGCATCCGCTCTCACTGGATCCCTGTTCCGCTTGAATTGACCTCACCCGAGGCGATCACCGTTCTGGCAGGCACCATCACGATGACACCCGGAACGGTGTCGGCCACGTTATCGGCGGATGGCCGCAGCATCCTTGTGCATTGCCTGCACACCGACGACCCCGACGGCGTGCGCGACGACATCAAGGCACGCTACGAACGGCGCCTGAAGGAGATCTTTCAATGATCGAATATGCCCTGTTTTTTGCCGCCGCCTGCTATGGAGCAGCCTTGTTGCTGGACCTGTGGCGGATCGCGCTGGGCCCTGACGCGGCCGACCGTATCCTGGCCCTCGACACCATGGTGATCAATGTCATTGCGCTGCTGGTTCTGTACGGCGTCTGGCGCGGCACGGCGATCTATTTCGAGGCCGCGATGCTGGTGGCCATGGTCGGTTTCGTCTCAACAGTCGCCTATTGCCGCTTCTTGCTGCGCGGCGATATCATAGAGTGAGGTAAGCCATGAATTTCGTTGCCGAACTCCTTATCGCGCTATCGCTGGTTGTCAGCGGCATCTTCGGCTTTGTCGGCTCCTACGGGCTGGTGAAGCTGAAGGACTCCGTGCAACGTCTTCATGCGCCCACCAAGGCGACGACGCTTGGCGTCGGCGGTGTGCTTATCGCCTCGATGCTGTATTTCTACCTCGATACCGGGCACATCTCGGTGCACGAGCTTCTGATCATGGTGTTCTTGTTTTTGACCGCACCGATCACCGCGAACTTCATCGCCAAGGCCTACATGGCGCGCAACATCAAACGCAAGGATCTGCCCGAAAGCACCAGCGACTACGGCTGGGCGGTCTACGACGATCCGCCCGACGTCGATCGCAACCGCTGAACCGCGCGCCAGCGGGCAGGGCCAGCTAGGGTGCCGCAATCACCCTGACCGGCGCATCTTTGACCCACGCCTGAACGGCTTCTGCAGTCTCGCGATACATCCGCTCGTAGGTGGCCAACGCGCCGTATCCGATATGCGGCGTCATCAGCAGCCGCCCGTCCTCGATCAGCACCTTGTCCCGAAACGGGCTGTCGGCCGGCAGCGGTTCGATCTCGAACACGTCAAGCGCCGCGCGCCCGGGCCGGCCTGCGTGCAGGGCCGCGATAAGGCTGTTCTGATCCACGATCGCCGCGCGTGACGTGTTGACCAGCACCGCGTCGGGTTTCATCGCGGCAAGCTCTGCCGCACCGATCAATCCCCGCGTCCTGTCGGATAGCACCACATGGATCGAGGCGACATCGGCAACACGCAGCAGGTCTACGAGGCTTTCCATACGCTCCACACCAACCTCGGCACAACGCGCGTCGTCGAGGTTCGCGCTCCACGCCACGATCCGCATGCCGAAGGGACGGGCCAGGTCCGCCACGACCGCGCCCAGCCTGCCCAGACCGATCAGGCCAAGTGTCAGCCCTTCCAGATCCCGGCCAGCCTCGGCCTGCCATCCTCCGCTAGCGAGCGTGTTGACGTTGGGCAGCAGGTTGCGCGTGGCCGCAAGGATCAAGGTCATTGCAAGATGCGAGGTCGCGGCCGCCCGGCTGGCGGTGCCGCAGACCGTGACACCGCGTGCCGTGGCGGCGGCGGTGTCGATGGAAAGGTTGCGCATTCCGGTGGTCACGAGCAGACGCAGGTTGGGAAGCGCCTCGATCAGTGTCGCCGGGAACGGGGTGCGTTCACGCATCACGCACAGAACGTCGAAAGGGGCGAGTGTGTCGACAAGGCTGTCTTCGGGGATCGGGTCGGTGAAGACCGTCACGCTGGCGCCAAGATCGCCCCAGTCCGCAAAGCGATGGGAATATCCCAGGTAATCGTCGAGTACAGCAATTTTCATGGTTCTTGTGTCTCCTGGTCCGGCAATTCGATTGTGAGTAGCAAGGCGCTCAGGCTCTTGCCATGGGGGTCGATGGCCAGCGAGCGCGCCACGCCGCCTGACAACGCGTCCTGGATGACGAAATTCAGGGCGTGCAGCCTTGGCAAGGCGTATCGGGTGACCGCGCCCGCGCCAAGTTGCGCAAAGGTGGCTTCGACCCGGGCCGCCGTCAGATCCCGTTCAAGACGCGTCCACCCGTCTGCGTCGTAGGCGACGACCACGATGTTGGATGTGTTGCCCTTGTCGCCCGCGCGGGCGTGGGCAAGATCATGAACACGGATCATGACGCGCCACCCAGAACCGTGACGCCGATCTGCACGACATCACGGGGCACCAGAACCGATTGAATGGCCATCACGTCCCGCACCGATGGCACGCTGCCGCCGCCGCCGCCGGTTGGCCCGTTGACATGCATCGCCCTGACCTCGAAGCCGACGGCCGCCGCCGCCTTGCGGTCGGACGTTCTGGCTGCGATGCGCAAACGCACCTCGTAGGGGTCAGATGCCCCTGACGCCGCGCCGTGCAAACTGGTGCACCCGATCAGGTCCACGCGCATCTCGTCATATGCGAACCCCCTGCGGCGAAGCCGGTCTTGCACCACCTGTGCGGCAAGCCGCGCGCGTTCGACCGCCCCGATGCCGGCATAGCCGACCTCTCCCTCGCCGATGAACCCGTCGGCATAGGCCACCAGAACCTTGAGCATCTCCGGGGCGGGATTGGCCCTGGCCCCCGTCACGGCCACCCGGTCAGGCCCGGTTTCGATCAGGTCGACCTCGCTCAGGTCCAGAACGCAATCCGGCGTGACATAGGCCGCGGGGTCATGCACCTCGTAGAGCAGTTGTTCGGTCGCCGTGCGCCGATCCAGCCGGCCACCGGTTCCGGGAAGCTTCGTGATCTCAAGACTGCCATCAGCGGCGATCGTGGCGATCGGTGCGCCGATATCATCCATGCCCGGTACATATTTTTCCGGCCGCAGCGGATCGGCGAAACACCCCCCCGTCAGTTGCGCAGCGCATTCCAGAAGGTGGCCCATCACCGTGCCCTGCGCGAGCCGCGGAAGATCGTGTTCGCACCAGCCAAGCGCATGCATCGCGGGGCCCAGAAACAGCGACGGGTCGGCAACCCGCCCGGTCAGAACGACTTCGGCCCCGGTTCGCAATCCCGCGATCACCGCATCCGCGCCAAGATAGGCGTTGGCAGACACCATGTCGGGTAGAACGGCCTCGACCGGTTCGCCGCTTTCCATCAGCATGAGCCCCGGCCGGTCCCGAATGTGTCGGGTCACCTCGTCCCCGGTCACGGCCGCGCATCGGACGCCCCCAAGACCATGGGCCTGCGCAATTTCAACCGTCGCGCGCGCGGCACCAACGGGGTTCGCGCCGCCCATGTTCGAAACGATGCGGATCCCATGCTGCGCACAGGGTTTCAGAACGGCTTCCATCCGGGCCCGCAAGAACGGATTGAACCCGGCGTCGGGATCTTTGCGCCGGGCCAGCACCTCGCGCGCGATCGTGCGCTCGGCCAGGCATTCGAACACCAGAACATCGACGGCAGCGGCTTCGGCCATCGCAAGGGCGGGCTCGATCCGGTCATCGGCAAAGCCCGCGCCCGCCCCGATCCGGACCGATCGTCTCATGCCACCGCCCCCCGGCCCCAAACGGTGCCGCGCAGTCCGCTTTCGCGGCGCTCAGAGTTCCCTGAGGGCATTGAATTGCTCGACATAGCCCGATCCGTCGATCTTGGCGGCGATGACGGTGACCTGTTCGGTATGGCGGGCCTGCAGCAAGGCATCTTGCAGCTGGTTTTCGGTGGTGACGGTTACCCCCTCTGCCCCGAACCCGCGCGCAAGGCTTTCCCAGTCGATACCACCGACACCGACACCGTACCGGTCGATGCCCTTGATCTCCTGCTTTACGCGGATCAGGCCGATTTCTTCATCATCAAGCACCACCACCGTGATGGGAAGCTTCTCGCGGACGGCCGTCTGCAATTCCGCGACCGCCATCATGAAACCGCCATCGCCCGTGAATGCCACAACCGGGCGGTCCGGATGGGCCAGACGCGCGGCAAGGGCACCGGGGATGGCATAGCCCATCGACCCCAGACCGTTCGAGGTCAGGAATTCACGCGGACCGTAGCTTTGCCATTTCTGAACCACCAGGAGCCGGCTCGCGCCCGCGTCGCAAGTGGCGATCGTGTCACGCGGCAGGACCGCGCGCGCGACCTCCATCGCCCTTTGAGGCGACAGCCCCGTGGACGGCGTATTCAACGCGTTGGCGACATCGGTCTGGAATGTGGCTGCGGCGGCTTCGCCCCATCCCGTGCCCGCGGCACAGTCTTCGGCAAGTACCGTCATCAAAGCCTTGAGATTGCCCATGACCTCGAACTCCGAGGGCACCAGGGCATCCAGCGCGGGGGTATTGATCAACGAGACAACGGGGATCTGGTAGGGCCAGGGTTTTGGCTGCAATTCCACGGCGTCCAGGCCCACGGTGATGATCAGGTCCGACTGGCTCACCAGCTTTCGCTCGATCAGGCCACCGATGATGCAGCCCGCGCGCAACGGGTGATCCTCGGGGATGGCGCCCTTCACCTTCGACGTGGTCAGGACCGGCGCGCCAAGCTGTTCGGCAAGTTTCACCAAAGCATCCGATGCGCCGTGCCAAAGCGTGCCGAGCCCTGCAAGGATGATCGGTTTGCGCGATCCATCGATGCGCTGGACCAGCCGTTTCAGCCCGGCCCGGTCCGGATCGGCAAAGCCGACATCAGGAAGCGTCGAGGGTGCCGCCGTCAGCTCGCCCGCCTCTTTCTTGGTTTCGCTTTGGGGGATATCGAATTGCACCGGCCCCGGCGCCAGCGCGGTCGCCGTCCGCATGGCCCGCGCCACCTGCGTGCGCACCACGCTGGCGTCCAGGGTCGTGCCCCATTTCACCACAGGCGCAAACATCGCGATCTGGTCGATCTTCTGGCGCAGGCCGGTTTCGTGCTGCGGCGTCGAATAGCGATCCGTGAGGGCAATCAGCGGCGAACGGTCCAGGGCCGCATGGGCGACCCCGTTCACCATGTTCGCGGCACCCGGCCCGCGCGTCGACAGGCAGACCCCCGGCGCACCGGTCAGATCGCCCCATGTGGCGGCCAGCATGGCGCCCGCGACCTCTTGCTTCATGAGGATGAAGCGCATGTCGCGCGCGCGCGCGGCCTCCATCAGTTCAACGGACTCTCCGCCCGGATGCCCGACGATGAAAGGGGTGCCCGCTTCCTTGAACGCATCCGCAAGGACTTCAACCGTGGTTGCCATTTTCAGCCTCCCGATGCCGCTCCAACCAAGAGCAGCCCTTATTATATTGAATTATACGTTTGTATACATTTGAATTCTGCACGGTCAAGCATTGGGCATTCCCCATCACCTTTCCTCACTCTTCAAGACGCCAGAAGATGCCCTTGGGCTCGCAATACGCCCGTAGACCCGCCAGGCCCTTTTCCCGCCCGATCCCGCTTTGTCCGACCCCGCCGAAGGGTGTCGAGATAGAGCCTTCCTTGTAGCCGTTGATCCAGACCGTCCCCGCCCGAACGCCCCGCGCCACCCGCCAGGCCTTGCGGGAATCCTCGGTCCAGACCCCGGCCGCCAGACCGAAATCCGTGTCATTGGCCATCGACAGCAATTCGTCTTCGTTGTCGAAGGGCATCACGACGCATACCGGGCCAAAGATCTCTTGCTGGCTGGTGGCCGACCTGTTGCCGAGCCCGGTCAGGACCGTCGGCAGGTAGAAGGCGCCGCCAGCATATTCCGGCCCATCGGGCACTGCCCCGCCGCACAAGACATTCGCGCCCTCTGCGCGCGCGCGATCGACCGCCGCGGCAACGGCATCGCGATGCGCGAAACTCGCCATCGGGCCGATCCTGGCCGCCGGATCGTTTGGCAGTCCGGGCCGGTAATCCTTTGCCTTTTCGACCATTGCCTGCACGAACCTGTCGTAGATCGGGGCTTCCACGAAAATCCGCGATCCGGCGATACACGATTGCCCACCGGACCCGAAGATGCCCGAGGCGGCTCCGGCCACGGCAGCATCGAAATCCGCGTCAGCGAACACCATGTTCGGCGACTTGCCACCAAGTTCCAGGATCACGGGGCAAAGCCGCCGCCCCGCCGCCTCTGCAATGGCGCGTCCGGCGACGGTGCCGCCCGTGAAGCTGATCAGATCGACATCCCGATGATTCACAAGCGCGCGGCCCGTATCGCCCAGACCGGTCACGATCCCCACGATGCCCGGCGGAAACCCGGCCTCCAACGCCAGTCTTCCGTAGATCAGCGCCACCTGCGAGGTCACCTCTGACGGTTTGAGCACGACCGCGTTGCCGGCAGCCAGGGCCGGGGCAAGCTTCTGCGCCTCGAGTGTCAGGGGGGAATTCCACGGCGTGATCGCCGCAACCACGCCCGCAGGTTCATAGACGGCCATGGTGACACTTGGCCCGCGTTGCGGCGTCAACTGACCCTCGGCGGTTTCGCATAACGCCGCGAAATAGCGGAATACGCCTGCCGCCTGCCCGGCCTGCGTTCGGCATTCCGACATCGTCTTGCCGTTGTCCGCGCTTTGCGCCGCGGCAAGGTCTTCTTGCGTGCGATCTATCAGATCGGCAAAGCGATGCAGCAGCCTGGCGCGTTGCGGGGGCCGCAGCCCCTGCCAGCCCGGCGCGTCGAAGGCTGCCCGCGCGGCGGCGACCGCGTCGGACACGTCCGCCTCGCTGGCGATGGACAGGGTGGCAGCAACCGTACCGTCGACGGGATTGATGGAGTCGAAACTGCCGCCCTGCCCCGCACGCCATGTGTCGCCGATCAGGATTGTCTTCGGTGCACTCACGCCATGGCCTCCCGCCGGACCGGCAACACGAGGTCATCTTCGGGGATGCTCAACCCTGCCAGACTACGCTTGGCATTCTCGACGCTCCGCGCTGCCACGGTGGCGAAATTGTCGATCGTTCCGCCGGCAGAATGAGGCGTGACCACGGTGTTCCCGAGACCCAGCAATGGGCTACCCAATGGCGGCTCGTTGAGGAAGACGTCGATGCCCGCCCCGAACAGGTGTCCGTCCTGTAGCACCCGCAACAATTCGTCTTCGTCAACCAGCCCACCACGCGCCGCGTTCACCAGTATGGCCCCGCGTTTCATGGCACGCAGTCGATCTGCATTGATCAGGTTCACGGTGTCGGGTTGCAAAGGCGCATGAAGTGTCAGGATGTCACTGGCCGAAATCACGTCGTCGAGTTGCCGGAATTCGATGCCATAGGCGGCTTCTTCCTGCGGGGTGGCACGGCGCGGATCGTAGTAGATCAACCGCGCCCCGAAATTGGCCAGCAAATGCGCAACCTGCCGGCCAACGGCGCCAAAACCGACAATGCCGACGGTCTTGCCATGGATCTGGCGATTGACGCTGCGCACCGCTTCCTTGTCCCATTCACCGGCGCGGGTTCCGGCATCCAGGCGCGGCAATTGCCGGCATGCCGCCAACATCAGCAAGAGCGTGTGTTCCGCGACGGGAATATTGTTGCCAGCCTGAAGCCGCGCCACGCCGATCCCCGCCTCGCGGCAATACTCGCAATCGATGTTCTCAATGCCGGCGCCCAGTTTCTGGATGAAGCGCAAACGTGGTGCTTTGCGCAACAGGCGTCCCGGCATCGGCGCGGCCATGACGAAGGCGACATCCGCAGAGGCCAACGCCGCGGCGCGGTCCTCTTCGCTGGTTGTCTGGGTGGTCACCACGGTCCACTCCGCCGGAACGGCGGCCCGGATGACGTCCACGATCCGCGGATGGAAGGGGTCAATAATGCCGAGTGTTTCGGATGACAATTTGAACCTCCGCAGGGCAGGACACGACCAAATCTCTTGAAAAAAAGATAGGTCCGCGTAATATCCAAGCGTATACAGGTGTAGACAGACGCGCGCAAGTTGACTTTGCGCTTGCCTGAGAGCGATGCGCGCGCCATGTCATCTGCCAACATGCTGACCGGGTCGGGTGCGACGTATCCGGTTCGGTCGGGAAACGTGATTGGGAACAAGGGGCGCCACGGATGTCGATAGCGCAGCGCGTATATGCGGAACTCATAGAAGGGCTGCGCATCGGCACCTACAAGCCGGGCGACCGCATTCGTGCCGAGGATATCGCCAAGACGTTCAATGTCAGCCGGACCCCGGTCCGCGAAGCGCTGTCGCGGCTGCAGGAACGCGGTCTGCTGGAAATGGCGACGGGCGGGCTTTCTGTCGCCCGGCTCGAGCGCGCCGATGTCATGGAACTTTACGATGTGCGCGAATTGCTGGAGGGATCAGCGGCCCGTTTCGCGGCACAGCATGCGTCGCCTTCGGATCTCTATACGATGAAGCAGATCGCCGAGGCCTTCGCCGATGTCCACGATGACCCTGCACGCATGGCGCAGCTCAATCATGCTTTCCACGACGCCATCTACAAGGCCGCGCACAACAAATACCTGCTGGTGACGCTTGAAGGGATGCACGACACGCTGATGCTGTTGCCCAGCACAACCTTCGCCGTCGAGCATCGGCAGGGCAGCGCGGTGACGGAACACAAGGCGATCCTGGACGCCATCGAGGCGCGCGATCCGGACACGGCCGACCGCCTGGCGCGTGAACACATCCGCAAAGCCCGCGATACGCGCCTGGACATGATGTTCAACTACTGACGGCACGATCCAGCGCGTCGGGCAATTCCACGCCAAGCTGCCTTGCCGCCTGCACCAGTGGCACGAGATCAGCCACGCGATACGGAATGCCCTCAACCAGCCGCTGCGTTTCGAGGTTTTGTTCCTGCTCACCGGGCAGGAAGATTTCGGCGATGCCCGCCGCCTTGGGACACGCCTTTACCGTATCGACAAGATGCGCCATGCGCGCGGCGATATCCTCGGCCGACATGAACAGATCGGGCTTCATCACCAGAACGAAATGCCCCACGCCCTGCGGCCTGTCGTGCTGCTTGTATTGGTCGCCGACATCGCCGGCAAAGCTTGCCCCCGTCAGAACACCGCACAGGATATCGAGCATCATCGACATTCCCGATCCCTTATGCGCCCCGATCGGCAACAACGACCCACTTTCAAGCGCCTCTGTCGGATTGGTGGTCGAGGCACCATTGGCATCAAGGGCCCACCCCTCGGGGATGGGGCGCCCTTCGCGCTCGGCTTTGCGGATCTTTCCACGCGCCACCACGGTCGGGGACATGTCCAGCACGAACGGAACCGAATTGGGGCTTGGGACACCCACGGCAAAGGGACTGGTCCCGAACATCTCGCCCCGCCCGCCCCAGGGCGGCATCGCGGGCGCGGAGTTGGTAAAGACCATGGCCGCGAACCCAGCCTCGATCGCCTGCAGCAGATAGGTCGCGCCCATGCCGTAGTGCGATGAGTTCAGCACGCCGACCAGGCCAAGACCCGTCTTTCCTGCCATCTCGATGGCACAATCCACCGCCTTGGTCGCGACCACGAACCCAAGGCCATTCCCGCCATCCAGCCGCGCAACAGAGGCGCCAACAAACTCAGGTTCCAATGCGGGGGACTGTGCGACAAGGCCGTCGGCGATCCGCGTCAGGTAGTTCGGCATGCGCACGATGCCATGGGTGTCCACGCCGCGCAGGTCCGCCCGCACGAGGCATCGCGCCGAGATCTCGGCGCCGTCCTGATCGACGCCAACGGCACGAAACAGACGCGCTACCAGATCCCGGACAACCGGTGCCTCAAGTGTGATCATCTCGCTTGCCATGTGTGTCCCCACCCTTTGCAGCTCCGCCTTTATCCGACGGACTTGTCATCTTGGACACAACCGTATACCTAAGTATGCAGTCCTGTCGAGTGCGGGGAGTGAGAGCCATCATTTTAATCGAGCACGACGCAAAGACTCTGGCCCATCGCTACGGATTGAAGATCCCCGATGGTGTCCTGATATCCGCGCTCGCCCCGCAAGCCCCACCGTTCCCGCCGCCCTGGATCGTGAAGGCACAGGTCACCGCGGGCGGTCGCGGGAAATCCGGCGGCATTCGGAAGGTGACCGACAGGGACGACCTGGCCGACACCATGGCCAGCATCGCCAATCTGAAGATTGCAGGGTTCCCCGTGCACGACGTCCGGATCGAACAGGCGATAGACGCCGCACAAGAAGTTTATCTTGGCCTTGTCATGGATGCGGCATCCGGCAAGGTCGCGGTCATGGCCAGCGAACACGGTGGCGTAGACGTCGAGGATCAGGGCGGGGCCATGATACGGCGCGACGCCGATCTGGACGACGACGCGCTGACCGCCGCGTTGAAGGAAGTTGCGCAGTCCCTGCCCGATCGCCTGCATGGCATCGTGGCCGAGGCCGGGGCGATCCTGATCGCACTGTTGCTGGACCTCGAGGCAACGATGGTCGAAATCAACCCGCTCTTCGTTTTGCCCGACGGAAGCTGGATCGCCGGCGATCTCCGGCTGGATCTCGACCTGAATGCTCTCGACCGCCAGCCTGACCTCGCCCGCCTGATCGACATGCGCCCCGACACCTATGTCGATGCCGCCTTCAAGGCGCGGCATGGCTACGATCTGGTCGTCACCGACCCGAATGGCGAAATCGGGCTGGTGGCAACCGGTGCGGGCCTGTCGATGCAGTTGATCGACGAGATGACCCGCCTGGGGCTGAAACCGTACAATTTCTGCGACATCCGCAGCGGCATGATGCGGGGCGACCCCACGCGCCTGATCGAAAACCTCCAGGCCCTCGAGGCTGCGCCAAACCTGCGCTGCGTCCTGATCAACATCTTCGCCGGAATCACCGAATTGGGCGAATTCGCCGAACTGCTGTTGCGCGCACTGGAGGCAGGACCAAGACTTGACGTGCCCTTTGTCGTGCGCCTCGTGGGCAATGGCCAGGACCGCGCCGACGAAATCCTGGGCGCATCGGGACGAACGGATCTGTTGCTCGAGCGCGATCTCGACCGGGCGCTGGATCGGTGCCGCGAGGTCTGCCATGATTGACCGCCTGATCGACCCTGCCGCTGATCCGGTCCTTGTCATGGTGCAGGGCGCGACCGGTCGCACGGCCCGCCGGCACATTCAACGCATGGCGGCGCACGGCACCCGGATCGTGGCCGGCGTCTCGCACCGCGCCGCCGGTCAAAGCCTGGACGGTGTCCCCCTTTTCCTGAGCGCGAAGGCCGCACGCGATGCGACCGGAGCCGAGGCAAGCCTGCTCATGGTCCCGCCCCTTTCGGTTCTGGCAGCGGCGACAGAAGCGCTGGAGGCAGGGGTGAAACTGATCGTCACGGTCACCGAAGGCATCCCCGTGCACGACACCATGCGGTTGCACCGCGCCGTGGCGGACCATGGCGCCACATGGATCGGCGCCTCGAGCCCCGGTCTTGCCGTGCCGGGTCGCATCAAGCTGGGGTTCTTGCCCGACATATGCCTGGCCCCCGGCCCCATCGCCATCTGGTCCAAGAGCGGGACACTGTCCTACGAAACCGCGCTGCGCCTGATCGGGCGGGGTCTGGGGCAATCGGCCTGGATCGGTGTGGGCGGCGACCCGGTCAAGGGAACGCGGTTCGCCGATCTCGTGACGCCCTTTCGCGGGCATGATGCCACCAGGGCCGTCGTGATCGTGGGAGAGATCGGCGGAGATGAAGAAGAAGAACTGGCGGAAAGGCTCATCGCGGAGCCGATCGGAAAACCGGTCTACGCAATCCTCGCCGGGTCCGCCGCGCCGGAAGGAAGGATGATGGGACATGCGGGCGCGATCGTCGCGGGCGGGCGTGGCGATTTCCGGTCAAAGGCGGACGCTCTTGAGGCGGCCGGCGTGCACGTCTTCCGGGCGCTCGAACCGATGATTGACCGGATCACAACAGACCTGAAGGAAAGCATCCATTGAAAATCGAATTCACCGACGAACAGCGGCAAATGGTCGGAAGTGTGCGCGAAATCGTGCAGGCCAACTTCATCCAGCGCGGCACGCGCTGGATGGACGGCACATTCCCATGGGAAAACATGCGCGAACTGGCCGATATCGGCGTTCTGGGCATGGCGGTGCCCGAAGAATACGGTGGTCTGGGCCTGCCGGTGTTCGACACGGCCCTGATCCTCGAGGAAATCGGCAAGGCCTGTTACGTCACCGCAATGGCGGTTCTGGGTGAAGTCGGCGTGCAGGCCCGCGTCATCGCAACCTACGCACCCGAAGAGATCAAGCGGCGCATCTTGCCGGGCGTCGTCACCGGCGAGAATATCCTGGCCATCTGCATGACCGAACCCCATGCCGGCACCGACGTTCCCAATTACCGCACCAACACCAAGATCATGAACGACCGGGTTGTCGTGAACGGCGTGAAAACACTGATCTCACGCGCGCCCGAGGCGGCCATGTTCGTGGTGTTCACCCGGGTCAACGACGTGGCCGGCCGCGAGGGCATCGGCTGTGTGCTGGTCGATGCAAACACGCCGGGCCTGCAGGTCACGGGAAATTACCACACCATGGGCGGCGAATACCTGCACGAGGTGCGGTTCGAGAATGTCGAACTGCCCCGCGAGAACCTTGTGATCGAACGCGACGGCATGAAGGCCTTGCTGAACGCGTTCAACACGCAAAGGTGCCTGAACCCGTCGATTTCGCTGGGGATGGCCGAAGGCGCCTTCGACGAGAGCCTCAAATACCTCGAAGAGCGCAAGGCCTTTGGGCGATCCATCGGGGATTTTCAGGGCATGCGGTGGAAGATCGCCGACATGTACAAGGATATCGAGGCCGGCCGCGGGTTGCTGTACCGCGCCGCCGCCGGGGCAGATCCGTTTCCCGATCCTTTCCTTGCCGCCACGGCCAAGGTCTTTTGCAACGAGATGGCGATCCGCGTCACCTCGGAGGCGGTGCAGATCCACGGCGGCTACGGGTTCACCGACGAATACCTGGTGTCGCGCCATTACCGGGGCGCACGCTACGGGTCGCTTGGAGGCGGCACGTCCGAGACGCTGCGCGACCTGATCGGCAAGCGATTGATGAAGGACGGCGACATGGGAGACGGGATCCTGAGCCGGTTGCTTGAATTGGGATGACACATCCACAGGGAGGATCAGATATGGCGCGCGCGTACCAAAACACGGTAAAGACGAAACTGGCTGCGGGGGAAGCGGTGTTGGGCATGAGTGTTCGCATGGTGCGCTCTGCCGATGTGGCCCGGCTCGCAAAAACGACCGGACACGACTTTCTGTTCATCGACATCCAGCATTCGATCTTCTCTGCCGAGACGATCTTTGCCATCGCTCAAACAGCCATCGAGATCGGCGTATCGCCGATGGTTAGGGTGCGCAGCATCGACGATCCGGATGTGTCGCTGATGCTCGACAATTGCGTGCAGGGGATCATCTACCCCGACATCAACACTGCTCAACAGGCACAGCACGCGGTTGATGTGTGCAAGTTCGCCCCGCTTGGCAAACGCAGCGTGACGGGCGGCTACCCGATGTTCGACTACGCCGCCATGCCCCTGTCGGACTCGATCCCGCTGCTCAACGACACCACCCTTGTGGGCGTGATGATCGAGACCGTCGAGGGGCTGGAAAACGTAGAGGCCATCGCCGCGGTTCCCGGCGTCGATGTCGTGCATGTCGGCACCAACGATCTGCTGGTGGACATGGGGCTTGCCGGGAAATTCGACGCCCCCGAGATCATCGCGGCACAAGACCGCGTGAACCGGGCCTGCGCCCAAGCCGGCATCGTGTCGGGTTGCGGCGGCAATCGCAGCATCGAACGGCAGGCGCGCGCGGTGAAGAACGGTGCTCGGTTCCTGACCACTCAGACCGATATCGCCTTTCTGACATCGGCAGCCAATGCATGGACGACCGGTCTGCGCGACGCCATCGCCAAGGGCTAGACCAGGCCAATCGCCCCCACCGCTGCCGCCATTCCAAGGATCGCCACGGGCGGGAGCCGCGTTGTCAGCGACAACGCGGCCGCGCCTGCGGTCACCGCCAGCGCCCCGGGTCCCGTTGCGGCAGCCTCGGTCAGCAAGACCGCACTTGCGGTCAGCAACCCGATCGTCACCGGGATCAGCCCCCGGCGCAGCAAGGCGAACCACGGCCGCTCGGCCCAACGCGACCACCCCCGCGCAAGCGCCGCGGCCAGCACCAGCGAGGGTGTCACAAAGACGATCGTTGCAAGGATACCGACCCAGATGCCTCCGATGCGCCACCCGATCAGCGATATGAACAGCGTGTTCGGCCCGGGCGCGGCCTGTGCCAGCGCGAAAAGCGATGTGAATTCCTCGATCGTCATCCAGCCGTTCTCGACGACCACGACCCGCTGCAATTCCGCCAGGATGACGTAGATCCCGCCGATTGCCAGGAAGGACTGGATCACGAGGCTCCCCAGCAGGCGGATCAGGATGTCATCCATATCGTCGCATCCACCACCACGTCAGGGCGAGCGACACGGGCGCGAACCCCAGGACCACCCAGATCAGCGGCACCCGGGCCCATGCGACGGCCAACAGGACAAGCAACCCGATGCCAAGCACGATCGGGTTGCGACGTTGCGGCCAGAACAGGCGCGCGGTCACGGCAATCAAAAGCCCGGCCGCGCCTGCGGCGACCGTGCGCACGGCCCCTTCGACGGCGGGCTGGTCGGCGAATTGCGCGTAAACCGTGCCAAGTGTCAGCACCAGCGCGACCGGCAGCAGAAGCAGCCCGCCGACTGACACCACCGCCCCCGGAATGCCCGCCACACGCGCCCCGAACAGCACCGAGATATTGACGATATTGGGCCCCGGAAGAACCTGGCACACCGACAGGATCTCGGTGAATTCGTGCATGTCCAGCCATCCGCGCTTGCGCACGACCTCGTGGATCACAACCGGAAGAACACCCCCGAACCCGGTAATGCCCACGACCAGGAAACACCGGAACAGATCACCGATCGTGATGCCGCGTTCATGCATCGGGGGGCGCGCAGGCACGGCCGACGCCGGGTTCAGGTGACCGGGCACAGCCCGCCATCCACGTTCAGCGCCGTGCCGGTGAGATACGAGGCCGCATCGGACGCGAAAAAACACGCGACATTGGCGAATTCTTCGGCCTCGCCCATGCGCTTGAGCGGAATGGTCGCCGCGGTGGGCTGCAGGAAGTCGTCGTAGCTGACATCCTGCCCCGATGCAGCGTAGCGCCGTTCCCACTGGCCGGACTTGATCTTGCCCACGCAAAGCGCATTCACCAGGATGTTGTGTGGGGCAAGTTCCTTTGACAGCGCCTTTGTCATGGTGATGCCCGCGCCACGGCTGACCGATGTCGGCATGCTGCCGCCATCGGGACTTTTTCCGACAATGGCCGTGACGTTGATGATCCGGCCCCAGCGCCGCTCTTTCATTGCCGGCACGACGCCCCGGATCAAAGCGATCGGACCCAGAAGTTTCAGGTCGAGATCCTCGACGATATCATCCCGGCTCAGGTCTTCCACATTGCCGCGCCGCGAGCTGCCGGCATTGTTGATGAGGATATCAACGACCCCGAACCGTTCCGCCGCGCGTGCAAGCGCCATGTCGCGGGCGGCCGCGTCGGTTACGTCGGCGGCAACGGGCATCAGCGCCCCCCGCGCCTGCCCCGCGATGTCGTCCACCGCCGCCTCGAGCCGGGCAAGATCACGGGCCACAAGCACCACGTTCGCACCCGACGCCGACAGCCGGGCCGCCATGGCCTTGCCCAAGCCCGTGCTGGCACCGGTGATGAGGGCCGTTCGGCCGGAAAGATCGATCTGCACAGGTAAGGCTCTCCCTTTCAGTCGTCGGCCTCGCCGACCGCGCGCGCATGGGGGCGATGATCCCGGCGGTTGCGCACCATTACGTAGACCGACCACAGCAACAAAAGTGCGGTCATCGCCAAAAGCGTCCCGCTGATGGGACGTTCCATCAGCCGAGTGAAATCACCGTGGTAAATCAGCATGGCCCGTTTGAAGTTTTCCTCGACCATGGGCCCGAGGATGAAACCGATCAAAAGCGGCGCCAGTTCGAACCGCATCAGCCGCAACAGATATCCGGCCACCCCGAACATCAGCACCAGCATCACGTCGAACACACTGGTTCGAACCGTGTAGACCCCGATGCAGATGAAACAGATGACCGCCGGATACAAGATGCCATACGGGATCTTGAGCAACCGGACCCAAACCCCGATCAGGGGAATGTTCAAGATCAGCAGCAGCAGGTTGCCGATCCAGAAACTGGCGGCGAGGCCCCAGAAGATGTCGGGGTTCTGCTGCATCAGCTGCGGTCCGGGCTGAATGCCGTGGATCAACAGCGCGCCCATCATCACAGCCATGGTCGCGCTGCCTGGAATGCCCAGGGTCATGGTGGGGATGAAGGCCGCCTGCACCGCCGCGTTGTTCGCTGATTCCGGCGACATGATCCCTTCGATGGCGCCTTTGCCGAACTCCTCGGGTCGACGCGACACGCGTTTTTCGATCGCATAGCCGATGAAGGTCGCGATCGAAGGGCCGGTGCCCGGCAATGCGCCAAAGAACGCGCCGATACCGGCCCCGCGCACCATCGGCATCGGCGAACGGCGCACTTCGTCCCGGGTCGGGATCATCGATCGAAAGGTCACTGATTGGATGAACGGCTTGTTCACATTGTTGGCGATCGACAGAATGATCTCGGACACGCCGAACAGGCCCATGGCTATCGCGATGAAGCTGATGCCGTCATGAAGCTCGAAATACCCGAACGAATACCGGGCGATCCCGGTGCTGAGGTCGGCCCCTACCGTGCCCAGCATCATCCCGATCACCACCATCGCCAGTCCCTTGGCGGGCGCGTCCTGGGTCACGGTGGCCGCGGCCACGAGACCGAAGATCATGATCGCGAAATATTCCGCCGGCCCAAAGGCCAGGGCCCATTGCACGATCACCGGCGCCAGCGTGTAAAGCAGGATGATGCCGAACGTTCCGCCGAAGAACGACGCGATGGTCGTGGCGAACAACGCGACCCCGGCCCGGCCCTGCTGGGTCATCGGATAGCCGTCCAGGCAGGTGATGGCGTTGGACGGCGTGCCCGGCAGATTCAGCAGGATCGACGACGTCGACCCGCCATATTCCGCGCCGTAATAGACCCCCGCCAGCATCACCAGCGCCGTGGTCGGCTCAAGGTAGTAGGTCAGCGGCAAAAGCATCGACACCGCGGCAAGCGATCCGATCCCAGGAAGCGCGCCGAAAAAGGTGCCCAGAAAGACACCCATGAAGCAATACGCCAGGTTTTCGATTGAAACCGCGGTCGCGAAACCCGCAGCGATATTCGCCCAAAGATCCATTATATGTCCGTCCAGAAAGCCGGAATCGGCAACCCAAGCAAGAGAATGAACAAGATCCAGCACACCACGGATATCGCGACAGAGGTCGTCGCAATCATCCGCCAGCCCGCCAGGGGGTTGCCCAGCATCGACAAGATGCTCGCACCCAGCGCGGCCACGACCAGGCCAACCCGAGGTAACAGAACGGCAAAAAGCACGATGGCCGCAATGATTGCGGCCAATGGGCGCCACGCGACCCTGGGCAAGCGCCCGGGAACCCGCCAACCGCCGGTCATGATGATCAGGCCAAGCCCCATGCCTATGGCACCAAGGGACCGCGGTACGAAACCGGGGCCCATGCGGTTGATCGTCCCCATCGGATAGTCGGCCGCCCCCAGAAAGAAGAACAGGCCGATACCGGCCACGAAAAGCCCGGACAGGATTTCGACGGGATCGATGCGTTGCATAGTGTCCTCGCAGGCCAGATGGTCACGTCAGAAGGCAGGACACAGGCGGCGCCACTGACCGGCCCACAAGCCCCGCCGCACCGACGCCATGCGTGTGCGGCACCCGGAAGGGAGACCCCTCCGGATGCCACTTTCAATCATATCAGTTATTCATTCCAGCGCCTTCGGCCACTGCCACCCAGCGATCGAAATTCGCCATCATGAAGTCGCTCGTCTCGCTTGCGCTCATCGGGCGCGGCGTGCCGCCATTTTCGGCCAGGAACTGGGTGAACTGATCCGAATTCAGCACCTCGTTGATCGAGCTGTTGAGGGATTCGACCACGTCATCGGCCATTCCATCCGGCCCCAGGATGGCCCACCATTGGATCACCTCGAAACCGTCCAGACCGCTTTCGTTCAGCGTCGGGATATCCGGCGCGGCAGGCGACCGGTCGAGGCTGGTCAGCGCGATTGCCTTGAGGTTGCCCGCGTCGACCTGCGGCATGATCTGCGTCATCGAGCCGATGGAATATTCGACAAAGCCGCCCATCACGTCGGTCATGGCAGGACCACCACCCGGATACTGCACGACCTGCACGTTCGAACCGACAGCCTGGTTGAGCAATTCCCCTGCGAAGTGCTGGATCGACCCAAGCCCGGTTGCCCCGTAGCTCAACTCATCCGACGACAAGATATGCTCGAAGAACTCTGCCGGCGTGGTGGCTTCCATGTCGGGGCGCGCCCCGATGACAAGCGGCACCTGGCCGATCAGCGCGATCGGTGTGAAATCCGCACGCGGGTCATAGGGCAGATCGTCACGAACCGCCGCGTTCATCGTAAAGGTCACCGACGCGATCATGATCGAGTATCCGTCAGGATCTTGCTGGCTGAGATAGGTCGAACCGATCGTGGCGCCGCCGCCGGGGCGGTTTTCGACGACCACTGGCTGCCCCCAGATTTCCGACAGTTGCAGCGCAAGCTGGCGCGCCACGATATCGTTCGAGCCTCCCGGCGAGAACGGTACGGTCAGGTTGACGGGTTCGGATGGGTAACCCTGTGCCAGTGTTGTGGTGGCGGTTGCCCCCAGAACGCCTGCCGCAAGGGCCATCGTTGCGAGTTTGGTATAGTACATGAGGTTCCTCCCTGTGTTCGTTCACCGCACATCAGGGCCTCCCCCCATCAGACGGCATTTCATTACCCAGGCACGTTTCAGACGGTAATTCGCCCTGCAACGCATACTTCCGTGTGTAAATGTATACGCTTGTATGTGTCAATAACCCCATGCTCTTTCCCGCATCGGGAAAGAGGTGTGCGCCCGACAAAAGACATTGCGAAATGCGCGCGGGAATGGCTGCAAGCGGGTGCGTCTGCCCCGCATCATCCCCCCCCGCGACACCGGAAATCAGCCGGGGATATTCGCGGCTGACCGGACGGACCTGCGATTGACTAGCGGATCGGATCCAGGCCCGCGGACGCGAATTCCACTGCGGCCGCATCGGTTCGGAGAAACGAAAGGAAGTCGTCCGCCAAGGGCCGACCTGCGGGATCGAGACCGAACGCCGCGCCGAATACGAAGACCCGCTCGAATTCCGGCGGCAAGGTGCCGACGATCGTTATCCCCGGAATTGGCAGCAGCTCACTCATCTGTTGAAACCCCAGCGCGGCATCGCCTCTTGCCACGACGCGGCCGACACGCTCGGAAAAGATCGTTCTTGCCGTGGCCTTCATTTCCTCGGCAATGCCGAGCGCGGGAAAGACCTCGGTCGAAAGATAGATACCGCTCGCACTTGCGGCATGGGCGACCGATCCCGCGTCCAGCAGGGCCGCGCGAAGCGAATCGGACGTCGAGATGTCCGGCACGCGATCCCCCTCGCGGACCGCAGCCCCGATCCGCGACTGCACCAAAGGCACGAAATCGGGCGATACATACCCCTCGGCGGCATACCGGGCATGTGCGGCTTCGGCCAGGAAATAGAGGTCGAACCGCTCTCCCGCGGCAAGCCGGGTGGGTATCGAGTCATGGGCCGCGCCCAGCGAAGATCCAAACGCGATCTCCACATCACCGTCAAAACGCGGCAGCAGTGCCTCGATCGGGGCGGCCTGTGCGCCCGAGGTAATGATCCGCAGAACGCGATCCGCCGCTTCGGCTGTTGCCTTGGATTTCAACAAGTTTCCACCTCCCTGGTTTGACCGCGCAGCCGGATGCGGCCCTGCCGCGCCGGCAGGTTGCCGTCACCGAGTCCGGGTTGCGATAACGCAGTGTCGCGAATTCAGTTCCGAACTCAACGGAAAAGCGATTGTTCCCGACGCCGATCATGCCGGGCTGGCCGCGCGTTCTGGCCGGCCATGGATCGCGCGCGCAGGGTCAACCGGGGCGCTCGAAAAATGCCGCTGCCCGCCTGACATGCACAACCTCGCCCAACGCAGTCATTCCGCTGCTTGTCGCATCCGAGCAATGTGACGTAGGTTTGCCGCAGAGGATTCTGACACGACACGCGAGCATGAGGCGGTGACGGGTGATGGCAAAGCCAGTGGCGACATCGGATCACCTCAGACAAGACCCCCACGCGGTCCGTGAGACACGGGAAAAGAACCTGGAACTGGCCATCGGGCGCCAGATCAGGGAATTGCGCAAGCGTCAGCGGATGACCGGGGCGGAACTGGCGGCTCAGGCGGGTCTGTCGGTGGGCGCATTGTCAAAGATCGAGAACGGTCTGGTCTCTCCGTCACTGGCCACGCTTCAGTCGCTGGCCGACAGTCTGCGCGTTCCGATCCCGCATCTGTTCTCAGGGTTCGACCAGCCCCGCCGCGCCATGCATGTCAAGGCCAGCGAAGGCGTTGACGTCAAACGCCAGGGCAGCCGCGCGGGCCATCAATACAGCCTTCTGGGGCATATCGGATCGAATGAAAGCGGTGTTGTGGTGGAGCCGTATCTGCTGACCCTGACCGACGAAAGTGATACGTTTCCGGTATTCCAGCACGAGGGCATCGAGTTGATCTACATGCTGGAAGGGGTGCTCGAATACCGTCATGGCGACACTCTTTACGTGCTGGAACCCGGCGATTCTTTCTTGTTCGATTCCGACGCGCCGCATGGCCCCGAACGCCATATATCCCGACCCATCCGTTACCTGTCGATGATCTGCTATCCTCAATGAGCCGCAAAAACGCCACGGCCCCCGGCCCGTTTGATTAACTTTTCACCACCTGACCAAGACATCCTTCGGATCGGGGCCTCCGCAGGGTTTTTTCCTTTAAGGAAATTTTTATTCCCCATAATACATGAGCGCATGCGGCGCAGGCCGCCTCAACCCGGAGAAGACCATGTGTGGCATTGTGGGACTGTTCCTCAAGAACGATGATCTCGCCCCGAAACTGGGTGACATGCTCACCGATATGCTGATCACCATGACGGACCGCGGCCCGGACAGCGCCGGCATCGCGATTTATGGCCCGCCATGTGATGGCGTGAAGATCACCGTGCAGTCCGCAGACCCGACCACGGATTTCGATGGCCTCCAGACGGCTCTGGCCGAAGTGCTGGGCGCGCCCGTGACGATGACCATCCTCGACACCCATGCCGTTATAACGGTGCCCGAGGCATTGCAGGCCGCGGCAGTCGAAGCGCTGGAAGCGCGCGGGCTGCGCCTGATGGGCGTTGGCCACCGGATGGAGATCTACAAGGAAACCGGTCTGCCGCGTGACGTCGCCGACCGGTTCGGCATTCGCGCCATGGGCGGCACCCATGGCATCGGGCACACCCGCATGGCAACCGAAAGCGCCGTGACAACGCTTGGCGCGCATCCGTTTTCGACCGCCGAGGATCAGTGCCTGGTGCACAACGGATCGTTGTCGAACCACAACCAGATGCGCCGCAAACTGGCGCGCGAAGGCTTTTTCACCCGCACGGAAAACGACACCGAAGTGGGGGCCGCCTATATTTCCTCTCGTATCGCCAAAGGCGACACGCTGGGCCAGGCGCTTGAGGGCACGCTCAAGGATCTCGACGGGTTCTTCACGTTCGTCACCGGGACCCGCGACGGCTTTGGCGTGGTCCGCGATCCCATCGCCTGCAAACCCGCCGTGCTGGCCGAGACCGGCGATTACGTAGCCTTCGCTTCGGAATACCGCGCCTTTGCGGACCTGCCGGGAATCCAGGCCGCGAAGATCTGGGAACCCGAACCCGCCACCGTCTATTTCTGGGAGCGCTGAGATGCAGACCATCGACATGGCCACCACTGAATTGCGCGAGGTCAACGCGACCCTGCAGGCCCAGGCAGCCCTTACGAACCAGACCCGGTGGATCCTGGAAAACCCGCGCGGCAGCCATGCGGTCGCCGTCGGTCTTGACGCCCCGATCGAGGTCACGGTCAACGGGTCCACGGGATACTATTGCGCTGGCATGAACAAGCAGGCCACGATCCATGTCACCGGCTCCACCGGGCCGGGCGTGGCTGAAAACATGATGTCGGGCACCGTGGTCATCGATGGCGATGCAAGTCAGTATGCCGGGGCCACGGGCCATGGTGGGCTGTTGGTGATCAAGGGCAACGCCTCTTCGCGCTGTGGCATTTCTATGAAGGGCATCGACATCGTGGTGCACGGCAATGTCGGCCACATGTCCGCTTTCATGGGCCAAAAGGGCAATCTGGTGGTCCTGGGCGATGCCGGCGACGCGCTGGGCGACAGCCTTTACGAGGCGCGGCTGTTCGTGCGCGGCACGGTCAAATCCCTAGGCGCGGATTGCGTCGAAAAGGAGATGCGGCCCGAGCATCTGGAAATCCTGCGCGACCTGCTGGACCGCGCCGGGGCCGACGCCAGGCCTGAAGACTTCAAGCGGTACGGTTCGGCACGCAACCTCTACCATTTCAACATCGACCATGCGGGGGCCTATTGATGAGCACGCCAAAGACCGAACCCCGTCAAAGCTGGACCTTCTCGCGTGAGGTGAACGCCGAGATCCGGCGCGCTGCCGAGACCGGCATCTACGACATTCGCGGCGGCGGCGCGAAACGCCGGGTGCCGCATTTCGACGACCTGTTGTTCCTGGGCGCGTCGATGTCGCGCTACCCGTTGGAAGGCTACCGCGAGAAATGCGAAACCAGCGTTGTGCTTGGCACGCGCTTTGCCAAGAAGCCGATCGAGTTGAAGATCCCGATCACCATCGCCGGCATGTCCTTTGGCGCATTGTCCGGCCACGCCAAGGAGGCGCTTGGCCGGGGCGCGACGCTGGCGGGCACTTCGACAACCACCGGCGACGGCGGCATGACCGAGGAAGAACGCGGGCATTCCGAAAAACTGGTCTACCAATACCTGCCATCGCGCTACGGCATGAACCCCGATGACCTGCGCCGCGCCGACGCGATCGAGATCGTCGTGGGCCAGGGCGCCAAGCCCGGCGGCGGCGGCATGTTGCTGGGTCAGAAGATCACCGAACGCGTGGCGGGGATGCGTGACCTGCCGGTCGGTATCGATCAGCGTTCGGCCTGCCGTCACCCGGACTGGACCGGGCCGGATGACCTGGAAATCAAGATCCTGGAATTGCGTGAGATCACCGGCTGGGAAAAACCGATCTACGTCAAGATCGGCGGCGCGCGGCCCTATTACGACACGGCGCTTGCGGTCAAGGCCGGCGCGGATGTGGTCGTGCTCGACGGGATGCAGGGCGGCACTGCCGCGACGCAGGATGTGTTCATCGAAAACGTGGGCCAGCCGATATTGGCCTGCATTCGCCCGGCCGTTCAGGCGTTGCAGGATCTGGGTCTGCACCGCGAGGTGCAGTTGGTCGTATCGGGCGGCATCCGCTCTGGCGCGGATGTGGCCAAGGCGCTGGCGCTTGGCGCGGATGCGGTGGCCATCGGCACCGCCGCGCTGATCGCACTGGGAGACAATGATCCGAAATGGGAAGCAGAATACCAGGCGCTGGGCACGACCACCGGCGCTTATGACGACTGGCACGAGGGCCGCGACCCGGCAGGGATCACCACCCAGGACCCGGAATTGATGAAACGCCTCGACCCGGTCGAAGGCGGTCGGCGGCTGCGCAACTACCTCAACGTGATGACGCTGGAATGCCAGACGCTGGCGCGCGCGTGCGGCAAAAGCCATGTCCATAATCTTGAACCCGAAGACCTCTGCGCGCTGACCATGGAGGCCGCCGCCATGACACAGGTGCCACTTGCCGGCACCAACTGGTGGCCCGGAAAAGGCGGGTTCTGAGCAACAACACGACGCGATCCGCAGCGCCCCGGGCGCGGCATAGCCAACACAGGAAGGATATACCCCATGACGGATCTTGCCGCCTTCGCCGCTGAAAAAGGCGTGAAGTATTTCATGATCTCCTACACCGATCTGTTCGGCGGCCAGCGGGCCAAACTGGTGCCCGCCGCCGCGATTGCCGACATGGCGCGGGACGGCGCGGGGTTTGCGGGCTTTGCCACCTACCTGGACATGACCCCGGCCCATCCCGACATGCTGGCGGTGCCCGATCCGGCGACGGTGATCCAGCTTCCCTGGAAGCCCGAGGTTGCCTGGGTCGCGGCCAATTGCGTCATGGAAGGCGCCGAGGTCGCACAAGCGCCCCGCAACGTGCTGCGCAAACTGGTGGCCGAGGCCCAGGCCGAGGGCCTGCGCGTCAAGACAGGGGTGGAGGCAGAGTTCTTCTTGCTGACCCCGGAGGGCGACGCGATTTCGGACCCGGCCGATACAGCGGCCAAACCCTGTTACGACCAGCAGGCCGTGATGCGGCGCTATGACGTGATCGCCGAGATTTGCGACTTCATGCTCGACCTCGGTTGGGGGCCCTACCAGAACGACCACGAAGACGCGAATGGCCAGTTCGAGATGAACTGGGATTTCGACGATGCCCTGGTGACCGCCGATCGCCACAGCTTTTTCAAGTTCATGGTCAAATCGGTGGCTGAAAAGCACGGGCTGCGCGCCACGTTCATGCCCAAGCCGATCGAAGGGCTGACCGGAAATGGCTGCCATGCGCATGTGTCGGTCTGGGATCTGGCGGGCGAGGTAAACGCCTTCGCCGATGACGCAAAGGACCTGGGCCTGTCCGATCAGGGGCGCAATTTCCTGGGCGGGATCATGAAACATGCCACCGCCATGGCCGCGATCACCAACCCGACCGTCAACAGCTACAAGCGCATCAACGCGCCGCGCACCCTGTCGGGGGCGACCTGGGCCCCCAACAGCGTGACCTGGACCGGGAACAACCGCACGCACATGGTGCGCGTGCCCGGCCCCGGCCGGTTCGAGTTGCGCCTGCCCGACGGGGCGGCGAACCCTTACCTGTTGCAAGCCGTCATCATCGCCGCCGGGCTGTCCGGCATCCGGTCGAAAGCCGACCCCGGCCCGCGCCATGACATCGACATGTATGCCGAGGGCTACAAGGTCAAAGACGCGCCGAAACTGCCGCTGAACATGCTGGATGCGGTGCGCGCGCTGGATGCCGACAAAGGCCTCAAGACCGCCCTGGGCGCTGAATTCGCCGCCTCCTACATCAAGATGAAGCTGCAGGAGTGGAACAGCTTCGCGTCCCATTTCTCGCAATGGGAAAAGGACAACACGCTGGATATCTGAGGCCTTTCACATCGTCGTTGCCTGCGCGCAAAGGGGTGTGAACGCGCGGCACCAGATCCCGTTCGCGGGTGATCGTGACGCCTTGCGTGAGCGACATGGCGTTCGGTCGGAGTGGTCTGCCGGCACTGCCCGGACCGCGCCGGTTGGCAAACGGTTCACGCATGATTGGTCAGGCGATCGCCGGCGCGCGATCTGCCGCAGGCGACCGGGCGACATCCGCCAAGGCATGGGGGTCGGACCGGACCGCCATCTGCACGTGCCGCATGAAGGCGCGGGCCGATTGTGACTGCGGTCTGATGGTCGATACAGCGAATGACGCGCTGTAGATGAATTCAGGGCGAAAGGGCCGGATCGCCAGCGTCGGATCATCGGGTTGCAATACCGGAAACGGGCACAGAACGGAAAACCCGACACCGGCACGCGCCAGCGTCAGGGCACTGACGGCCGTGCCTACTTCGGCTACGGGGCGGGTGCGAATGCCTGCCTTCATGAAAACCTGGTCCAGCCGGGTGCGCACCATGAAACGACGCGTCAGCGTGATGTGGTCCTGGTCATGCAACAGTTCGGGGGTGATCACGTCATGACGCGCCAGCGGATGATCCGGCGCCATGACGCACACCGCCAATGACCTATGAAACGGGATCAGCTCCATCGCGGAATGGGTCAGTTCCGCCAGGGTGAACCCCAGATCCAGACGATCGTCGACCAACCGGTCCACCAGATCGTTCGACGTACAGGTTTCCAGTGAAATCATCTGGCCGGGATGTCGTTTCATGAAACTGGCCACGCAGCGCCCGAGAAAGCGATGCGTCAGCGTCGGAGGCGCGGCCAGTCGCAAAGGCTGGCTGACGGGATCGCCGGGGTCCGTGCCATTGAGATAGGCCAGGGCGTCGAACAACCGATCGAGATTGCTGTTGAGGCGCAGTGCCTCGGCCGTGGGACGCAGCCTGCTGCCGCGTCTCTCGAACAAGATGACACCCATATTCGCTTCGAGTTGGGCCAGCATCCTGCTGACGGCCGGTTGTGAGACGCCCAGCTTGTAGGCCGCCGCCGTCACCGTACCGGCCGTGACCACGGCCCTGAGAACCTCGTACTCCCGGATGGATGCGCGCGATCTCATGGTGTCCCCAATTCCGCAAAGACATGCATTATTATTATAGGTCTATAATTTGTAAACATGGTTATTTGAGTCTCCGACGGCAAACCTTGCGCTACGGTATCGACTGTCCAAGGACAAACAACAGACCGGGTGCCCGACAGACATTGGCAAACCCGGTGCGCCAACAGAGGAGTTTGCGATATGACCAGTCCCGTCATCCGCCGTGTGGCCATTCTGGCCATGGCTGCGGCCCTGCCGGCCCTGCCGCTTGCGGCACAAGAATTGCGGATAGGCCTTGCCTCCGAGCCATCATCGGCCGACCCGCATTTCCACAACCTCGGGCCAAACAACCAGTTGCGCCGCAACGTCTTCGAGTCGCTCGTCGGCACCGATGAAGCGCAGCAGCTGACGCCGCTTTTGGCCGAAAGCTGGGAGCCGGTCAGCGAGACCAGCTGGCAGTTCAACCTGCGCAGCGACGTGACCTTCTCTGACGGCTCGCCCTTCGATGCCCATGACGTCGTCTATACGGTCTGCCGCATCCCCGGCGTGCCGGATTCGCCGTCGCTGTTCACCACCTATACCGGCGGGATCACCGGCATGGAGGTCGTCGACCCCCATACGCTGATCGTGCACAGCGCCGAATCCTACCCGTTGATGCCGACCGAGTTCTCGACCTTCGGCATCATCTCGGCGCGCGCCAATGGCGTCGATGGTTCGGCTCTGACCTTCAGCACGGAGGGCTGCGGCGACGACATGCCCGTGCCCGCCACGCAGGCCTTCAACGACGGGACGGCCGCAATCGGCACCGGTCCCTTCCTTCTGGAAAGCTTCCGCCGCGGCGAAGGCATCGAACTCGTCCGCAACCCCGACTACTGGGGCGAGGCCGCGCCCTGGGAACGGGTGACGATGTTGCCGCTGACCTCGGAAGGGCCGCGGGTCGCTGCGCTGATCGCGGGTGACGTGGATTTCGTCGAGAACCCGCCGCTGCAAGACCTCGAACGCCTGCGCGCCGATGATGATCTGCGCGTGGTGCAGGGTATCTCCAACCGGGTGATCTACATCCACCTCGATCACGCGCAGGTTCCCTCGCCGATGATCACCGGCACCGATGGGGCCAACCCGCTGCAGGATATCCGCGTGCGCGAGGCGCTGACCATCGCGGTCAACCGCGACGCCATCGTGGAACGCATCATGGGTGGCGTGGCCGTATCGGCGGGCGAATTGCTGCCGCCGGGCATGTTCGGCGCCCATGTGGAGGGCGACCTGCCGCCGCGCGGCTTCGACGCCGAGCGCGCCCAGGCGCTTCTGGCCGAGGCAGGCTATCCCAACGGCTTCGGCATCACCATCGGTACGCCCAACGACCGCTACATCAACGACGCGCAGGTCGCGCAGGCCGTGGCGCAGATGTGGGCCCGGATCGGGGTCGATACAGAAATCGACGCTTCGACGGCTTCGACCTTCTTCTCGCGTCGCAACGCGTTCGAGTTCTCGGCCTACCTTGCGGGCTGGGGCGCGGGCACCGGCGAGATGTCATCGCCATTGCGGGCGCTTCTTGCGACGCGCAACAGCGACCTGGGACTGGGCGGCACCAACCGCGGCCAGTATTCCAACCCCGAGATGGACGAGATCCTGCTCGAGGCGCTGCGCACGGTCGATGACGACGCGCGCGAGGGCTTGCTGCGGCAGGCATCGCGGATGGCGATGGATGACTATGCGATCATCCCGCTGCACTACGAGGTGACGCCCTGGGCGATGCGCGCAAGCATCGATTACTCACCGCGCGCCGACCAGTACACGCTGCCCTACGCGATCCGTCCGGTCGAGTAAGGCATCGAACCTCAAGGGCCGCGCAGGCACCCCGGCGCGGCCCTTTCCTGACACCCCAAATTCCGGGATGCCCCCGCGATGCTCGTCTTCCTGCTCAGGCGCCTCACCCAATCGGTTTTCGTGCTGATCGCCATGATGGTCGTCGTCTTCTTCGGCGTCTACATGATCGGCAATCCGGTCGATATCCTGATCTCGCCCGATGCGACGCCCGCCGAGATCGACGAAACCATGGCGCGCTTCGGCTTTGATCAACCGGTCTATATCCAATTCCTGAAATTCGTCGGAAATGCGTTGCAGGGCGATCTTGGCCGCAGCTTCGTGCATGGCGAAAGCGCCGTCAGCCTGATCCTCTCCTACATGCCCGCGACGCTTGAGCTGGCGCTGCTGGGCCTCATTTTCTCGATCGCCATCGGTGTGCCGCTGGGTGTCTACGCCGGTTACAAGGCCGACCGGTGGCAGGGTCGGGCGATCATGACCGGCTCCATCTTCGGCTTTTCGCTGCCCAATTTCTGGGTCGGCATGTTGTTGATCCTGATCTTTGCGGTGGAACTGCAGTGGCTGCCCTCGACCGGACGCGGCGACACCGTCGAGGTGTTGGGCCTGCGGCTGTCGATCTTCACCGCAGACGGGTTTCAACACATGATCCTGCCGGCGCTGACGCTGGCACTCTACAAGGCGTCCCTGGTCACCCGCCTGGCGCGCGCCGGAACGCAAGAGGCCCTGATGCAGGATTACGTCAAGTTTGCCCGCGCCAAGGGCCTGTCGGAAACCCGCATCCTGGTGGTGCACGTGCTCAAGAACATCATGATCCCGATCATCACGGTTCTGGGCCTCGAACTGGGATCGATGATCGCCTTTGCGGTCGTGACCGAGACCGTCTTTGCCTGGCCCGGAATGGGCAAGCTGCTGATCGACAGCATCCTCACGCTCGATCGGCCGGTCATCGTCGCCTACCTGATGATGACCGTGATCATCTTCATCGTCATCAACCTGATCGTGGATCTGGTCTACACGCTGCTCGATCCGCGTGTCCGGGTGAAAGGAAGCACGGCATGAGCGTCAGCGCCCCTCCAATCCCTGCCGCGCCCGTCCCCGATGGCGCAGACCGGTGGCGCCGCATCAATCTGGTGGCCGGTCTGGCCGTGGGCTTGTCGCTTACCATCTTGCTGACCGGGCAAGGCTTTGCCTTGCTTGGGGCCCGTATCGTCTTGCTGGCAGGCCTGATCACGCTTGCCGCAAGCCTTCTGCGCGGGCGCGCGCACAAGTTCTTTTCCGGACCCTCGGCCTATGTCGCGACCGCCAGCCTGTTCGTGCTGGTGGTGCTGGCCATCTTTGCCAGCGAGATTTCGCCCCAGAACCCATATGACCTGCGCCAGCTGGATATCATGGATGGCCGTTTGCCGCCGGGATCCACCACGTTCGACGGGTCGATGACCTACCATCTGGGAACCGACGAACAGGGCCGCGATATCCTGTCAGGCATCTTGTATGGTCTGCGCGTATCTCTGTCGGTATCGATCTTTGCCACTCTGGCGGCCATGGCGATCGGCGTTGTGGTGGGCATATACGCCGCATGGGCCGGGGGCAGGACCGATACGATCTTGATGCGGATCGTGGATTTTCAGCTGTCCTTTCCCTCCATTCTCGTGGCGTTGATGTTGATGGCGGCCTTCGGGCGGGGTCTCGACAAGATCGTCATCGCGCTGATCATCGTGCAATGGGCCTACTACGCGCGCACCGTGCGCGGCACTGCCCTGTCGGAGGCGCGCAAGGAATACATCGACGCCGCCCGTGGCCTGGGCCTGCCGGACTGGCGGATCGTGTTCGGGCATCTTCTGCCCAACTGCATCCCGCCGCTGATCGTGATCTCGACGGTGCAGGTCGCCAACACCATCGTGCTGGAATCCTCGCTGTCCTTCCTTGGCGTGGGCGTGCCGATCACCCAGCCGTCGCTGGGGCTGCTGATCTCGAATGGCTATGGCTACATGCTGTCGGGCCAATACTGGATGAGCATGTATCCCGGAGTCGCCTTGCTGGCGATTGTCGCCTCGATCAACATGGTGGGCGACAGGCTGCGCGACACCCTCAACCCGAGGCTCCAGAAATGAGCGTTCTAGATGTACGCGATCTGCAAACCCATTTCTTCACCGAAGCGGGCGTGGTCAAGGCCGTGGATGGCGTGAGCTTTTCGCTGAATGAAGGCGAAGTGCTTGGACTGGTGGGCGAAAGCGGGTCGGGCAAATCCGTCACCGGCTTTTCGATCCTGCGCCTCGTCGATCAACCAGGCCGTGTCGTGGGCGGGCAGATCAACTTTCGTGGCCAGGACCTGGCCGGCCTGTCCGACCGTGACATGCGCGGCCTGCGCGGCAACAAGATCGCGATGATCTTTCAAGATCCGATGATGACCCTGAACCCGGTTCTGCGCATCGAGACGCAGATGGTCGAGGCGGTGCGCGCCCACGAGCGTGTCAGCCCTGCCGCCGCGCGTGACCGCGCGATAAAGGCGCTGGCCAAGGTCGGCATCCCCTCGCCCGAGGAACGTCTGGCGGCGTATCCGCATCAGTTTTCAGGCGGCATGCGCCAGCGGGTCGCCATCGCCATCGCACTGCTGAATGGTCCCGACCTGATCGTGGCGGACGAACCGACCACCGCGCTCGACGTGACCATTCAAAGCCAGATCCTGGCCGAGGTGCAGGAGCTTGCGCGCGAGACAGGCACCGCTCTGATCTGGATCACCCATGACCTGGCGGTGGTGGCGGGCTTGGCCGACAAGATCTCCGTCATGTACGCGGGCCGGATCGTCGAGACCGGACCGACCGATGCGGTTCTGGCTGCGCCGGGCCATCCCTATACCGAAGGATTGCTTGGCTCGATCCCCGGCCACGGGCGGCGGGGCGAGCGGTTGACGCAGATCCCCGGCATGGCGCCCAACATGGCGCGCCTGCCCGACGGCTGTGCCTTCGCGCCGCGCTGCACCAGGGCCTCTGACGCCTGCCGCGCCGAGGCGCCGGCCATCACCGAGATCGGACCGGGTCGCGCCTTGCGTTGCGTGCATCCGTCGCTGCCAGCGGAGATCGCGCAATGACCGCAATGCTGGAACTCCACAACGTCTCGCGCCGGTTCGAAAAGAAGCTCGACTCGGTCGAACGTCTGGCCCGGAGGCTTGGCGCGGACCTGACAGAGACCTGCGTCAATGCCGTGGATACCGCGAGTTTTGACATCGCCCGTGGCGAGGTCGTGGGCCTGGTGGGCGAAAGCGGCTGCGGCAAGTCCACGCTCGGGCGCATGGTGGCCGGGCTGTTGCCGGTCAGCGACGGCGAGATCCGCTTTGAAGGCGTGGATGTCACCGATGCGTCCAGCGCGCAGGCACGCGAAAAACGGCTGCGCATCCAGATGATCTTTCAGGACCCGATGTCGTCGCTCAACCCGCGCATGAGAGTGGCCGAGATCATCGGCGAGGCCGCCGTCTACCACGGCCTGACCACACGCGCCGAGGTGGCGGGCTATGTCGACGGCCTGCTTGAGAAGGTAGGGCTCGATCGGGCCTTCGCGCAGCGCTACCCCCACCAGATGTCGGGCGGCCAACGCCAGCGCATCGGCATCGCCCGCGCGCTGGCAGTTCAGCCCGAATTCCTGATCTGCGACGAAAGCATCGCGGCGCTGGACGTGTCGATCCAGGCACAGGTGATCAACCTGTTCCAGGACCTGAAGCACGATCTTGATCTGACCTACCTGTTCATAAGCCACGACCTGGGTGTCGTCGAACATATCGCCGACCGGGTGGTGGTGATGTACCTGGGCCGCATCGTCGAGATCGCGGCCACGGATCAACTCTTCGACGCGCCGCGTCATCCCTACACACAGGCCCTTCTGGATCAGGTGCCGCGCCTTGGCGCCGGGCGGCAGGCGTTCCGCACCGTCAAGGGCGAGATCCCGTCGCCCCTGAACCCGCCGCCGGGCTGCCATTTTCACCCGCGCTGCCCCATGGCGGGGCCGCGCTGCCAGCGCGAGGCACCGCGCGCCATCACCGAAGCCGGCCACAGCGTGGCGTGTCATTTGCATGACGGGGGAATAGAATGACCGAGACCGTTCCCGGTGTCCTGAGCGTGCACGGCACCGCCACCCAGACGCTGCCACTGGTCTTCGACAGCCCCCATTCGGGCACGGAATACCCGGCCGATTTCGATCATGCCGCGGATCCGCAGACCCTGCGCCATGCGGAGGATACCCATGTCGCCGACCTTTGGGCGGGCGCGGTGGATGCGGGTGCGGTCCTGCTCGAGGCGCATTTCCCCCGGTCCTATGTGGACGCGAACCGCGCGCCCGACGACATGGACCCCGACCAGATCGACGGCACCTATCCCGGCACGCTGAACCCCACGGTGAAAAGCCAGCTCGGCATCGGCCTGTGCTGGACCCGCGTGCCCCCCGCGGGCGGTCCGCTATACACCCGCCGTCTGACCGCCGATGAAGTCGCGTCCCGCGTCCGGCGATATCATCACCCCTACCAGTCGCGCCTGCGCGCGGTCCTTGACGACAGCCACGCCCGATGGGGCGCGGTCTGGCACGTCAATTGCCATTCGATGCAGGAGGTGGCCTCGGCCATGTCCACTCAGGATCGCGGCACGCCGCGCCCCGATTTCGTGCTGGGCGATCGCGACGGAACGGCCTGCGAACCGGGCCTGACCGAAGCCGTGCGGCTGTTTCTATCGGCGCGCGGCTATTCGGTCGCGGTGAACGATCCCTACAAGGGGATGGAGCTGATCCGCGCCAATGGCGACCCCGCGCGCGGACGGCACTCGATGCAGATCGAGGTGAACCGCAAGCTCTATATGGACGAGACGACGCGCGATCCCAATGCGGGCTATGGCGCGCTCAAGACGTGTTTCACCGCGCTGGCCCTGCACCTGTCCGGCCACGTTTCCAACCAGCTCAGAAGGATCACGGCAGAATGACCGCACCCCGCAATGGATCGTCGACCGGATTGCCGAACCCCTACCCCGTCGAACTGACGCCGCCCGACATCACGCCCTACGCGAAGGGCACCGGATCCATCCCCTATATCTGGACCTTCGACAGCGGCCTGCCGGGCCCGCATGTGGCGCTGACGGCCATCGTGCACGGCAATGAGCCGTGTGGCGCGCTGACGCTCGACTGGCTGATGAAACGCGATACGCGGCCGATCGTCGGAAAACTGTCATTCGCCTTCATGAATGTCGCCGCCCACGAGGCGTTCGACCCCGACCTGCCCGACGCCTCGCGCTGGATCGACGAGGATTTCAACCGGCTCTGGGCGAAGGAAACGCTCGACGACCCCGACCGCCCGATGACCGAGGAATTGCGGCGCGCACGCGAGGTGCGGCCCTGGCTTGATAGCGTCGATCTGCTCCTCGATATCCACTCGATGCAAAACAAGAACGCCGCGTTGACCATCGCGGGGCTCTTGCCCAAAGGCCGTGATCTGGCGCGAAGCGTCGGCTACCCGCCCCTCGTGATCAACGATCAGGGCCATGCCGAAGGCCTTCGGATGCGTGACTATGGCGGGTTCGGCGATCCGACCTCGGCGCGCAACGCCATGCTGGTCGAATGCGGCCAGCATTGGGAAAAATCCGCTGAAGGTGCCGCGATGGAAACCGCGATCCGCTTCTTGCGCGCGACAGGTGCCGTGGCGGAAGATTTTGGTGCCGACTGGATGGCAACCCGCCCTGCCCCGGACGCCATGCAATTTTTCCAGGTCTCGCGCGCGGTTACCATCGAGACCGACGAATTCCGGTTCTCGCAGGACTGGAAAGGGCTCGAGGCGCTGCCCGAGGGGACGCTGATCGGCCTTGACGGCACGACCGAGATCCGCGCACCACATCCGGTAACTGTCCTGATCATGCCATCGCGCAGGCTGTGGCGCGGCAAGACGGCGGTGCGGCTGGCGGAACCGGTCGCAGGTTGAACCGGGCACGTATAGGGGCATGACATGCAAAACACTTCGGAGATCCCGCAGCTTGTGGAAACCCACAAGGACGATCTGATCGGGCTGGCCGACCGGGTCTGGGGCATGCCCGAGACGCTGTACGGTGAATATAGATCCTGCGCCGAACATGCCGCCATGCTGAGGGCCAAGGGCTTTCGCGTGACCGAAGAGGTCGCGGGCCTGCCCACCGCCGTGATGGGCGAGGCCGGAAGCGGCGGTCCGGTGATCGCCATTCTGGGCGAGTTCGACGCCCTTCCCGGCCTGAGCCAGGTAGCGGGCCTGGATTACCCGCAAGAGCTCGAGGAAGGCGCGCCCGGTCATGGCTGCGGCCATAACCTTCTGGGGTCGGCCGCATTGCTGGCGGCCTGCGCCGTCAAGGACTGGCTGGAGGCGACAGGCACACCGGGGCGCGTGCGCTACTATGGCTGCCCTGCCGAGGAAGGCGGCGCCGCCAAGACCTTCATGGTGCGCGATGGTGCCTTTGATGATGTCGATGCCGCCGTCACATGGCATCCGTCGGGCATGACCCGCGTCGATGACCCGCTGTCGCTGGCCAACACGCGGATGGATTTCCATTTCTCGGGCCGGGCGGCCCATGCCGCCGCGCAACCGCACCTGGGCCGATCCGCGCTGGATGCGGTCGAACTGATGTCGGTCGGTGTGAACTACCTGCGCGAACACATGCCCCAAGATGCCCGCATCCACTACGCCTACCTCGACGCGGGCGGCAAGGCACCCAACGTCGTGCAGGCGCGGGCTTCGGTGCGCTATTCGATCCGGGCGCTCAAACTGCACGAGATGCTGGCGCTGGTCGAACGGGTCAAGAAAGTGGCCGAAGGCGCGGCGCTGATGACCGAGACCACCGTCGAATTCAAGATGTTCGCCGCCGTCTCGAACCATTTCGAGAACCTGACGATGGACACCATCATGCAAGAGGCGCTCGATGAACTGGGCGGCGTGCCCTTCGACGACGCCGACCGGGACTATGCCGCGCGTATACAGGCGACGCTTTCGGCACAAGATATCGCCGCCGAATGGTCCGTGGTGAACGAGCCGCCGCGCGATGGCGCGACCTTGTGTGACTGGGTGGTGCCGATGCGGCCGGGCGGCGAGGTCCTGATCGGCTCGACCGATGTTGGCGACGTGACATGGAAGGTGCCCACGACCGAGGTCCTCGTCGCCACCGCTGCCATCGGCACGCCCCTGCACAGCTGGCAGATGACCGCGCAGGGGCTGTCGGGCTCTGCGCACAAGGGCATGGTGCATGCCGCAAAGGCGATGGGCCGGGTGGCGCAAATCGTCTTGAGCGATCCCGCACGCCTGGCCGAGGCCAAGGCCGAACACGCACGACGCCTGGCCGTCACGCCTTATAGCTGCCCGATGCCGGCCGACCACAAAGCGCCGCTGGTGCCACGCCCCGACACGGCGGCCTGACCCGGTTCACGGCATGGTTCGGCGCCGTCATATGCCTTGCCCAAGGCACTGCGGCGGCCGCTCCGTTGCGCCACACCGATCACAAACGCCACTTTTCCGTTGATTGTCATGCAATAATTCCTTTTGCTTCGGCCAGCGGAACAATCCGCCCCGATGGCATGCCTCCATCTGATCGGGAAAGCGGCTGCCTGTGGCCGACGCGGATCAGGGCCCGGTCGCGAAACCTGCCCCAAGCAAAGACCCAGCACGAAGGCCGTTTCCTTGACCAACCCGCAACTCCTGATCTTCGCAATTCTCGCCACCATGATGGGGCTATTCCTGTGGGGCCGCTTTCGCCATGACGTGGTTGCGCTGGCCGCCCTGTTGGCCTGCGTCATCGCCGGTCTGGTCCCGTCAGGTGAGGCGTTCGCAGGCTTTGGCCATCCGGCCGTGATTACCGTGGCCTGTGTCCTGGTGCTGAGCCAGGGGTTGCGCAACACCGGCGCCGTGGATTGGCTGGCGCGCGGTATTCTGCCGCGCGATGCCGGACGGACCACCACCTTGCTGGCGCTGATCGGGCTGGGGGCGGCGCTGTCGGGGTTCATGAACAACGTGGGCGCGATGGCGCTCCTGATGCCGATCGCGGTGCAGGTGTCGGACCGGTTGGGGCTGACGCCCGGGCAGATCCTGATGCCGCTGGCCTTCGGGACCATTCTGGGGGGCATGACAACGCTGGTCGGCACGCCACCGAACCTGATCGTCTCGGGCTTTCGGGAAGAAGCCGGTCTGGGTCAGTTCGCGATGTTCGATTTTGCGCCGGTGGGCGTGGCGGTTGCGGCCCTGGGCGTCTTGTTCGTGGCCACCGTTGGCTGGCGGCTGGTCCCGGCGCGCAAATCGGCCTCGGGTGAAGGCTTTGACACCGGCACCTACCTCACCGAAGTGCGCGTCCCCGAGAAAAGCAAGGCGATCGGATTGACGCTGCGCGGATTCGAGACCGAGATCGAGGACAGCGGCGCACAGATCGTCGGTCTGGTGCGCAATGATCTGCGCATGACCGCGCCGCATGGCGCGCGCAAGATCCACGAGGGCGATGTCCTGGTGCTGCAGGCCGATGTCGACGCCCTGGCCGAAGCGCTGTCAGTGTTTGGCATCAAGCTGGAGGCGCACGAGACAACCTCGGATGGCACGGACGAACCGCCGGAAGGCACGTCCCGGACGATATCGCAAGCAGCCAGCCTCGACACCGCCAAAGGCAACGCGGACAAGGTCGGCGACACCGATGAGACCGATCAGCGCGACGAAGAGATCGTGCTGCGCGAACTGGCCGTTCTGCCGGGGTCGACCATCGTCGGGCGGTCGGCAAGCGATCTGCGCCTGCGCACGCGCTATGGGCTCAATCTGCTGGCCGTGTCGCGCGAGGGTCGCCAGCCACAGGCACGGCTGCGCAAACTCAAGCTGAAATCCGGCGACCTGCTGCTGATGCAGGGTCCGGCAGAGATCATGGCCGAATTCATCAATGATACGGGCTGCGTGCCTTTGGGGGAGCGCGAGCTGCGCATCCCCGACAAGCGCATGGCAATCATTGCGGGCGCGATCATGTTGGGGGCGATCGGCGTTGTGACGCTGGGCCTGCTGCCTGCCGCCGTTGGCTTTGCCCTTGGGGTTCTGGCCTCCATGCTCTTGCGCACGGTCCCTCTTCGCAAGATCTATTCGGCAATAGATTGGCCGGTCATCGTGCTGCTGGCAGCGCTGATCCCGGTTGCGGGCGCGATGCAGACGACCGGTGCCGCCGACCTGCTGGCGCGGGTCCTGGTCGACACCATCGCGCAAGGCAGCCCCGTTGCCGCCCTGGCGGTGGTGTTGATCACCACCATGTTCCTGTCGGACGTGATGAACAACGCCGCAACCGCGGCGATCCTGTGCCCCATTGCCCTGGGCATCGCGGCCACGCTCGGTGTCAATCCCAACAGCTTCCTGATGGCCGTGGCGATTGGCGCGTCGTGCGCCTTTCTCACGCCAATCGGACATCAGAACAACACGTTGATCCTGGGCCCCGGTGGGTTCCGGTTCGGGGACTACTGGCGGTTGGGGCTATTGGTCGAAGCGCTGGTGGTCGTCGTCAGCTTGCCGCTGTTGTTGATCGTCTGGCCATTGTGACCCCGCACGCTCACGCCGGCGCGCGCGCCGCAAGCCGGCCATGTAGACGCCTACCTTGTCGGATAGGTAAACGGATGGAAACAGGCAACGCAATGACCTGAACCACCGCCCAGCACAGGAACCTCCGCCCGGCATCGATCGGTTGCGCGGGGGCAGCGTGCGGCGAATGCGCAGCCGACCGGCGGGTTGAGCGGGTCAGGCAGTTCTGTCTCGCTCCCCTCCGGGGCGGCCAGAGCACGCCCGACAACCGGGGCGCTTTCGGCCAACAGTCGTGTGTAGGGATGGCGCGGCACCCGGAACACATCCTCGGCCTTTCCAAGCTCCACCAGGGAGCCGAAATACAGAACAGCGATGCGGTCGGATACGGCCTCGACCACGGCAAGGTCGTGGGAAATGAACAAATAGGTAAGGCCCAACCGCGCTTTCAGATCGGACAGCAGGTTCAGCACCTGCGCCTGCACCGAAACATCCAGGGCGGAAACCGGTTCGTCGAGGATCAGGATCCGGGCTTCGGCCGCAAGGGCGCGGGCGATCCCGATACGCTGTGCCTGGCCGCCGGAAAACTCGTGCGGGTAGCGGTCCAGAAACTCTTCCCGCAAGGACACCGTATCGAATATCTCGGCAATCCGGGCGGCCCTTTGCCCCTTGTCCATTCCGTGCAGCAGCTTGAGCGGCGCCTCCATGATCTGCCGGATGGTCTTGCGCGGGTTCAACGAACTGATCGGGTCCTGGAACACGTATTGTATGCGTTTGCCGAACTCGGCGGGATCGGCTTTGTCCAACGCCGCCCCCTCGATCTGAATGGTGCCCGTAGTAGGTTCCAACAGCCCGACGAGCATCCGCGCCAAGGTGGATTTCCCGCAGCCCGACTCGCCCACGATTCCCAGGGTTTCGCCCGGCGCGACGTCGAGCGTCACGGGCTGCACGGCGCGCACGCCGGGCTTTTCGGGGCCGAACAGCGTCCGGCCACGGGGGAACGTCTTGGACAGCGCCTCGAGGCGAAGGGCCGGGGTCATCGGGCTGCCTCCTTCTGTTCGACGGGGTAGAGGCAGCGCACGGCAAGGGCTTGCCCGGCGTCGAAAGCAATCTCACCGCGCCTGCATTCGGGCTGAACGCGGTCGCAGCGGGGCGCAAAGGCGCAGCCTTCGGGCAGCTGATCCACCGCAGGCGGAAGGCCGGGGATGGCGTGCAACCTGCGCCGCCCTCCGCCCAGTTCGGGCACGCAGGCCATGAGACGCGCCGTATAGGGATGGCGCGGCGCATCCAGGATGGCGCGTGTTGGTCCCTGTTCGACGATACGGCCGGCGTACATCACGGCCACCCGATCGCAAAGCTGGCCTACCACGCCAAAATCGTGAGTGATGAAAACAATCGCCAACCCGCGTTCGCGCCGCAGATCATCCAGCAGCGACAGGATTTGCGCCTGCACCGTGACATCGAGCGCGGTCGTGGGCTCGTCGGCGATGATCACCTCGGGGTCGTTGGCCAGTGCCATGGCGATCCCGACGCGCTGCCGCATGCCGCCCGACATCTCGTGGGGGTAGTCATCGACGCGTGCGGCGGCGTTTGGAATACGCACCGCTTCCAGCAACTCGGTCGCTTTCTTCCGCCCTTCTTCGCGGCCAATGGACCGGTGCGACGAGATCGCCTCGATCAACTGGTCGCCGACACGGTAGAGCGGATGCAGCGTGGCCTGGGGATCCTGGAAGATATAGGCGACCTTGCGTCCGCGCAGGCTGCGCAGGTGACGGTAGGGCGCGCCGACCAGGTCTTCGCCCTCGAACCGGACCGACCCGCCGGTGATCAAGCCCGGCGGAGAGGCCACAAGCCCCATCACCGATAGCGCGGTGACCGACTTTCCAGATCCGCTTTCCCCGATGATGCCAAGGCATTCGCCCGGCTTCACGGCCAAAGATACGCCGCCCACGGCCCGGTAGACGCGGTCCTTGACGTGGAACTGTGTTTGCAACTCGCTCAACTCCAGGATCCCGTCCTGTGTTGGCGGTGCGGGTGTCCGGGTCCGGGCGACCAGCGTGGCGGGCAAGGGCCGGTTCAGCGCGCCGGACTTGAGCCTTGGGTCCAGCGCGTCGCGCACCCCGTCGCCCAGAAGGTTGATCGCCATGACGATGATCAGGATCATCGCACCGGGCACGATGGAGGTATGCGGGTTGGTGATCAGCGCCGAACGCGCCTCGCCCAGCATGGAGCCCAGATCGGCGACCGGGGGCTGGGAACCAAGCCCAAGAAAGCTGAGGCCCGCTGTCTCGAGGATCATCCAGCCCACGGTCGTGGACATTGCAATGACGATGACGGGGATCACGTTGGGAAGGATCTCGGTCAGGATGATGCGGGCATCCGACATGCCCGACAGGCGGGCGGCATCGACGAATTCCTTGTGTGCGATGCCCACCGTGATGCCGCGAATGTTGCGGGCGAAAAACGGAATGTTGACGGCAGCCACGGCGATCAAGGCGTTGACCAGGCCCGGGCCAAGTGCAGCCACGATGGCCAGCGCCAGCAAGATGTACGGAAACGCCATCAGCATATCGACGCCACGCATGATCACGTTGTCGGTTCGCCCCCCGTAGTAGCCCGCGATGATGCCGATCGCCGCCCCCAGCGTGGCGGCAACAATGGCGGCGGCAAAGCCCACCGCCAGCGACAGGCGCGTTCCCCACATCAGTCTTGAAAGCAGGTCGCGGCCCAGGTGGTCGGTCCCAAGCAGCGCGCCTTCGGAAAACGGCGGCGCGAAGCGGTTGGAGGTGTTGGTCACATTGGGCTCCGCCAACGGCAAGACGGGCGTCAGCAGCGCCAGCAAGACAACGATGCCCATCACGATCAACCCGCCCAGGGCAAGGCGGTTGCGGGCCACGAGCGCGAAGAAGCTCATGTCTTGATCCTCGGGTCCAGCAGGCTCTGGGCCACGTCCACGACGATGTTGAAGAAGACATAGCAGGCCGCGACGATGACCACCCCGCCCTGCACCAGCAGCAGGTCGCGGCGCAGGATGGCATCGACCAGCATCCGGCCGATGCCGGGCCACTGGAAAACAACCTCGATATAGACCGCGCCGGACAGGACGAAGCCGGCCTGGATGCCGAGGACAGGAATGATCGAGACCATCGCGGCCCGCAGCGCGTGGCGCCAGATGACACCTTGTTCGGAAACACCTTTCGCGCGGGCGGTGCGGATGAAATCCTGCCGCAGCACCTCCAGCATGGCCGAGCGCGCGAGGCGCGCAATGACGCCGGTGGCGACAACGGAAAGGGCGAAGGCGGGCATGGCGAGATGGTCGAGCAGCGCCCAGATATCGCGGGTGCCATAGATCGGCCACATGCCCGATGCGGGGAACCAGCGCAGGTTCACCGCGAAGGTCAGGATCATCATCATTCCCAGGAAAAATGAAGGAATCGAGATGCCCAGCAAGACGACGAAGGTGACGGCCTTGTCGGCGAACCCGTATTGATTGGCGGCCGAGACGACACCGGCGATGATACCGAGAAGAGAACAGATGACGAAGCTGGTTCCAGCCAGAACCAGCGTGGCGTTGAACCGTTCCAGCACCTCGTCCAGCACCGGGCGGTTGAGCGCGAAACTGCGTCCGAAGTCGCCCTGAAGCATGTTGCCAAGCCAGATGAAGTACTGCTGCACCAAGGGTTTATCGAGACCCAGATCCTCGTTCAGCGCGGCCACGTTTTCGGGCGTGGCAAAACTGCCCAGGATAGCTGTGGCAGGGTCGCCGGGAATGAGCGCCATGATGGCGAAGACGATCACGGAGATACCCAGAAGCACCGGAATGGCGGATATCAGGCGGCGGAGGATGTAGCGGGTCATGGCGGCCCTTCTGGCGGGAAAGCGGCGTATTGATCGCGTATGGACCCTGTGTCGATCCCTTGCATGCAGACTATTGCATACGGGGTCGCGCGGCGGGAGCCGGAGCCCTCGCCGCGCGTGTCGTTTATCAGTTCTTCACCACGTCATCCAAAAGCAGGAAGAACGACGGCTCCAGCGCGAAGTTTTCCACCGCGTCGGAGGTCACGGCGTTCTGCACCCAGTTGGCCACGAAGACCCAGGGCGCGTCCTGTTGCACGATCACCTGCATTTCGCGGTAAAGCTCGGCGCGGCGATCCTGATCGGTGGCGGTACGCGCCTCTTCGAGCAGCGCATCGACCTCGGGGTTGGAATAGTAGCCCGAGTTGAAGCCGCCCTGTTCGGGCCACGCCTCGGTGCGCAGCGCAAGGTAGGGCAAGGTGTCGGGATCGTTTGTCATCCACGCCATCTCGGCCATGTCGGCCTGACCCTCAAGACCGGGATTCACGCGGCCCAGGAAAGTGTTCCATTCGTAGGTCTCGATTGTGACATCGAATCCCACGGCCTCCAGATCGGCCTGAATGGCGGTGCCCATCGCAACCGGATCGAGCATGCCGGAGCCACCTTCGGTGACAAAGAAGGTCACCTCGGGGTTTTCCATTCCGGCCTCGGCCAGCAGTTCGCGGGCGCGGTCCGGGTCATAGGGATAGGGCTCAAGCTCTTCGTTGTAGGCCCATGCGAAAGCGGGCGGCGTGGGTCCTGCGGCCACTGCGGCCGTGCCTTCCAGCACCTCTTCGACCAACGCGGTCTTGTTGACGGCGTAGTTCGCGGCCTGCCGCACCAATTGGCTGGTGAAGGGACCTTCGCGCATGTTCAGGATCAAGAACCACACGTGGGGGCCGGCCTGCTCGACGATGTTGAAGGTGTCGCCCTGGAATTCCGACAGTGCGACCGGGGGCACTTCGACCATCATGTCGATGCCGCCCGACAGCATTTCGGCCACGCGGGTATTTGCGTCGGTGATCGGGCGGAACACCACGGCCTGCAGATCAGGTGCACCGTCCCAGTAATCGGGGTTGGCTTCGATCACGACCGCCTCGTTCGAGCGCCACTCGGCAAAGGTGAAAGCCCCTGTGCCCGACGGGTTGCGGCCAAACTCCGCCCCATGCTCCATCACGGCGGCGGGCGAGACGATCAACCCGGTAGGGTATGCCAGGTTCGACAAGAACGGCGCATAGGGCGCGTTCAGCGTGAAGCGCACGGTAAGGTCGTCGACGGCCTCCACGTTTTCGATGGCCGAGAAAAAGAACGACAGCGGGAAAGGGCCGGTGTCGTGGTAGGGGTGATCATCGTTGAGCATCCGCTCGAAGTTGAAGACCACGGCCTCGGCGTTGAAGGGGCTGCCGTCATGGAAGTTGACGCCGTCGCGCAAGGTGAAGGTGTATACGGTGCCGTCGTCGGAGATATCCCACGAGTTGGCCAGCGCAGGTTCGACCTCCAGCGTGCCGGAAGCGTAGCGCACCAGCCCGTCATAGACGTTCATCAGGATGCGGAAGTCATTTACCGCGGTGACGGCATGGGGATCGAGCGCCTGCGGCTCGGCCACCTGCCCCACCACCAGCACGCCGGGCGGGGTTTGGGCAATCGACGGGGTCAGCGCCGAAAGACTGAGCGCGATGGCGGCACCACCGGCCAGCATCGTACGCCGCGTCAGGTTCAGAAATCTCATGGTGTCTCACCTCTCCTGTGGGCAGCGGCGGCGGTACGGACACAGCCTCCGCATTTATCATGATAAATTGCATCACGCCAAATTATCATGATAAATGCAAGAGGATTGAACCGGAGGATGGCGCGTGACGATCTCGATCCTTGCGATTGATGAAAAAACAGGCTGGATCGGCGGGGCAGCGGCCACCGGCAGCCTGTGCGTGGGCGGCTGGGTTTTGCGCGGGCACGCCGATTCGGGTGTATCGGCAAGCCAGGGTACGGCGCCCTCGACCCTGTGGGGCGAGGGTGTTCTGTCGCTGATGCGCGCCGGGGCGGATGCCGCCGTGGCGGTCGGTGCGGTCACAACGCCCGACAACGGTCGCGCGCATCGGCAGCTGGCCGCACTTGATCCGAGCGGCGGCACGGCGGCGTTCACCGGGACGGAAAGCGTGGTCTACGCCGGTTCGGCCGAGGCGCCCGGGGTGGTCGTGGCGGGCAACATGCTGACCGGGCCCGAGGTGATCACTGCGGCGCTGGACGCGTGCTTGGGTGCAAGTGGATCGCTGCCGCAGCGATTGCTGGCCGCCTTGGATGCGGCGGCAGCGGCAGGTGGTGACGCACGTGGCCTGAACTCGGCAGCGCTGTTGGTCGTCGGGCGGGATATCGCGCCACTGTCTCTCAGGATTGATCACTCAGCACGGCCCTTGGTGGCGCTGAACGATCTTTACCGGGCAAGCCAGACTGATCCCTACCATGGCTGGACGACGGTTGTGCCGGTGCTGGATGACCCGTACCGCGCCCCGGCCTCCAGAGATGTGCCCGACCTGCCGGAACCCATTGTCGAGGCCGCGCCGCGCGTGCGCCGGTGATGCGGCGGGTTCACTCTTCGAAAAAGCGGCGCAGAACTTGCGCCTCTTGCGCCTGCATGAGGGCCTCGGCGGTTTCCATATGCGCCCGCATGATGGCGCGCGCGTCGTCGGAACGGCCATCTCTCAAAGCGGCGATAAGATCCGTCTGGTAGGCCAGGCCCTTGTCATAAAGTTCGCGATTGGGCGGATCGTAAAGACGGCGATACACCGTCAGATCGGTCAGGATGCGGCCCATGAAGCTGACCACGAAGGCAAGCAACGCGTTTTGCGAAAAGTTGGCGAGCTTGCGGTGAAAGGCGAGCGAGGCGATGTGCTGGTCGCGTTCCTCTTGGGCATTTTGGGCGGGTTCGGGATATTGCGCGACGACCTGTTCCAACTCGGCGAGTTGGTCCCCGGTCAGACGGCCTGCCAGCGAGGCCGCCAGTTCCGGTTCAAGCAAGCGGCGAAGCTGGTAGATGTCGGCGACCGACAGTTCCGTAAAATAGAAGTAGTTGGCAAGAAGCGCCTTGGCCCGATCGGACGTGACCTCGCCCACAAAGGACCCTCCGCCGGGCCCGGTCCGGGTTTCTATCAGTCCTTGCGCCTCCAGGATGCGCATCGCCTCGCGGATGGTGCCCTTCGACATGCCGAAACGCGCCATCATGGCCGTCTCGCTGGGAAGGCGATCGCCGCTTTTCATATTGCGATCGACAACCCATTCCTTGATTGCATCGGCCACACGAACCGGGCGCGAGCGGCGATTTTGCCGTTGGGCGCCGCCGGGTAGGCGATCTGAAGCTCCTAACAAGGTCGGGTCTGTCATCTTTGGTTCGGCCAAATCTCTGCTGCTCGGGTTTCCGCCCCAGTCTGGCCATGCGCGGCCCAACTTGCAACGGCAACGGGCCCCTGCTCAAGGGCGGCCGAGACATGAACAGAGGCGAACTTCCGCGAACTTCGCATGGGACGGAACCGGCGCATCGCCGGCCCCACCGTCGGAAAGAGACCTGCGAGGGCGTGGTCCGATGGTCCGGCCAGCGGTGTGTTTCCTGCCGGGAGCGGACGCCAAGTCCCTGGCACGCGCACTGCAAGAGCCCCTGCCCGGCTTCAAATGGGATTTTCGGACACGCCCCTTCGGTCACGCAAGCGCACGCGGGGTCCGATCACCGGGCTGGTCCGGTTGCGTCAGTTGCAGCCTGCCTTCCAGGGTGCGGCCTGCCTTGTCAAAGAATTGCACCGCCGCTGCGTCGGTTTCAATCCGCAGGGTCTGACCGGCCTGCAGACGGCTACCATGCCCGTCACGCAGGATCAGCCGATCCTCACCGATGCGAAGATGTACCAGCGTTTCAGCCCCGAGCGCCTCGACGAGCACAATGTCGGCTTCTGGACCATTGCGTGCGATACGAAGCATTTCGGGCCGGACGCCAACAGACTGAGCGCCCGTGGGCGGGCCTCCGGCGAACGCGGCCATGGACTGGCCAGCGGGGGTGTGGATCTCGAACACATTCATCGGCGGCGCGCCAATGAACTCGGCAACGAAGCGGCTGGCGGGGCGTTCATACAGGTCCATCGGCGCGCCGATCTGTTCGATCTTGCCCTCGGACATGATGACGATGCGGTCGGCAAGGCTCATCGCCTCGACCTGGTCATGCGTCACGAACACGAAGGTCGCGCCCAGTCGGCGGTGCAGGTCCTTCAGTTCGGCGCGCAACTGCGTGCGCAATTTCGCGTCGAGATTCGAGAGCGGTTCGTCGAACAGGAACACCGCAGGCTCGCGCACGATGGCACGGCCCATGGCGACGCGCTGGCGCTGACCGCCGGACAGGGCGCGCGGCTTGCGGTCGAGGTACTGTCCGATCTGCAAGGTCGCGGCGGCGGCAGCCACCCGCCGCTCAATTTCAGCACGCGGCATGCCCCGGTTCTTAAGGCCATATTCCATGTTCTTGCGCACCGACATATGCGGGTAGAGCGCGTAGTTCTGGAACACCATGGCGATATCGCGTTCGGCCGGTTCCAGCTTGTTCACAACCCGGCCCCCGATCTCGACCTCGCCATCGGTGATGGTTTCCAGCCCCGCGATCATCCGCAGGATCGTGGACTTGCCGCAGCCGGATGGGCCGACCAGCACCATGAATTCGCCATCCGCAATGTCGACCGAGGCACCCCGTACGGCACTGACGCCGCCCGCATAGGTCTTGCCCACATTTCTCAGTTTCAACTCGGCCATGGTTATTTCTCGCTATCCACAAGACCCTTCACGAAGAGCCGTTGCATGAAGATGACGACCAGAACGGGCGGCAGCATGGCCAGAACCGTAACGGACATGATGTAGTTCCAGTTCGGTTCGCTATCGACGACGTCGGCCATGCGTTTGATGCCCGCGACGATGGTCTGATAGCTGTCGTCGGTGGTCACAAGGATCGGCCAGAGATACTGGTTCCAGCCATAGATGAAGAGGATCACGAACAGCGCCGCGATGTTGGTCTGTGACATCGGGAGCAAGATGTCCCTGAAGAATTTCATCGGCCCCGCCCCGTCGATCCGGGCGGCCTCCATCATCTCGTCCGGGATCGTCAGGAAAACCTGCCGGAACAGAAAGGTCGCGGTGGCAGACGCCATCAGCGGCACCGTCAGACCGGTATAGGAGTTCAGCATGTTGAGGTTCGAGATCACCTCGAATGTCGGCACGATCCTGACCTCGACAGGCAGCATCAGGGTGATGAAGATCATCCAGAACGCCAGCACCCGAAAGGGAAACCGGAAGTAGACGATGGCAAAGGCCGAGAGGATCGAGATCACGATCTTTCCAAAGGCGATGGCCAGCGCCATGATCATCGAGTTCTGAAGCATGACACCGATGGGCACCGACATTTGTGACGACACGCCGCCTTCGAACACGCCCGCATAGCTGTCGACGACGTTGGCGCCCGGCAAAAGGGGGATCGTGCCGGTGACGAAGGCCGATGGCTCATGGGTCGACGCGATGACGGCGATGTAGACCGGAAAGGCCACGAGCAGCACGCCGCAGATCAGGACGGCATGGGCGAGGTAATCGAGCCAGCGTTGATTTTCGACCATATCCTTGCCCCCCTCAGTAGGTCACGCGCCGTTCCACGAAGCGGAACTGGATGACGGTCAGAACGATGACGAGACCCATCAAGATCACCGATTGCGCGGCCGACGACCCAAAGTCGAGGCCCACGAACCCGTCGCGGAACACCTTGTAGACAAGGATATTGGTGGCCTGTGCGGGCCCGCCCTCGGTGGTGGCGTCGATCACGGCGAAGGTCTCGAAAAGGGTGTAGACGACATTGACCACCAACAGGAAAAACGTGGTGGGCGACAACAGCGGCAGGGTGATTGTCCAGAACCGCTTGACGGGGCCCGCGCCGTCGATGGCTGCAGCCTCTCGCAGGCTGGTCGGGATCGATTGCAGGCCCGCGACGAAAAACAGGAAGTTGTAGCTGATCTGCTTCCACGCGGCGGCGACGACGACAAGGATCATCGCGTCATTGGGCGTCAGCGAGTGGTTCCAGTCATAGCCGAACAGGTTTTCAAGAATGTAGGGCATGATGCCGATGGTCGGGTTGAAGATGAACCACCACAAGATGCCCGCGACGGCCGGGGCGACGGCATAGGGCCAGACCAGCAGCGTGGTGTAGGCCCGTCCGCTGCGGATCATCCGGTCGACCGCCAGCGCCAGGATCAGCGACACGCCCAGGGCCAGCACCACGGTCGAGATCGAGAAAACGACCGTGACCTTGATCGCGTTGAGGTATTCGGGGTTGTCGAACAGCCTGGTGTAGTTGCGAAGTCCCACGAAGCTCGATGACAGGCCGAACGCATCTTCGCGCAAGAAGGATTGACGAACGGCCTGGGCGGCGGGCCAAAGGAAGAAGATGATCGTGACCGCCAGCTGCGGTGCCAGCAACAGATAGGGCAATCCCTTGTTGCCGAATATCGTACGTTTCGTCTGCATCTGTTCCCCGCGATGGAAAGGCCCGCGCCGCGAATGCGCGGCACGGGCCAAGGATCGGACGGCCTGAATTGTCAGCCGTTGGCGTCCTCGAAGTCACGGATCAGCGCGTTGCCGCGCGCCACCACGGCGTCGAGTGCGCCCTGGGCATCCACGTCGCCGGCCAGCAGGCGCTGGAATTCTTCGTCGATGACGGTTCGGATCTGGACGTAGTTGCCAAAGCGCAGGCCACGCGAATTGTCCGTGGGCGCGTTCATCGTCATCTGCTGGATCGACACTTCGGCGCCGGGGTTGGCCTCGTAGTAGCCCTGTTCGGTGCTCAGCTCGTAGGCGGCTTGCGTGATCGGCAGGTAGCCGGTTTGCTGGTGCCAACCGGCTTGCACCTCGGGGGATGAGAGATAGTTGAAGAACGCGGCCACGCCGGCCTGTTCCTCGTCTGAGCCGCCCGAAAGAACCCACAGGGTCGCGCCACCGATGATCGAGTTCTGCGGCGCACCTGCGACATCGTCATAGTAGGGCAGCATGCCGAAGCCGACCTCGAAATCCGGGGTGTTGTTCAAGACCCCCGCGCGCGAGGCGGACGAGTTCATGTACATCGCGCATTGCTGCGCATAGAAAGCTGGCGGGGCATCGGCGCCGCCGCCCGGACCGCCATAGCGGAACAGGCCTTCCTCTTCCCAGCGGGCAAGGTTTTCCCAATGGCGCACCTGTATCGGGCCGTTCACCGTCATCTCGGTCTCGAGCCCGCCAAAGCCGTTTTGCAGCGTGCCGATCGGCTGGTTGTGCCAGGCCGAGAAATTCTCAAGCTGGACCCAGCTGACCCAACCGGTGGTGAAACCGCACTCGGCCGCGCCCGATTCCATGATCTGGCGCGAGAAGGCTTCGACCTCCGCCCAGGTGCGCGGGGACTGTTCCGGGTCAAGACCGGCGGCTTCGAACACGGTCTTGTTGTAGTAGAAGATCGGCGTCGACGAGTTGAACGGCATCGACAGCATGTTGCCATCCGGGTCGGTATAGTAGCCGACGACGGCCGGCAGAAAGGCGGTCTGATCGAACGCCGCGCCGGTTTGTTCCATCAACTGATACACAGGAACGATGGCGCCCTCTGCAGCCATCATGGTGCCGGTGCCAACCTCGAACACCTGCACGATGTCGGGCTGTTCGCCCGCCCGGAAGGCCGCGATCGCGCCGGTCATCGTCTCGGTGTAGCTGCCGCGGTAGGATGGAACCACAACGTAGTCGCTTTGCGAGGCGTTGAAGCCCTCTGCGACGGCCTCGGTCGCGACACCAAGCTCACCGCCCATCGCGTGCCACCAGTCAATCTGGGTCTGGGCACTGGCCTGTGTGCTCAAGGCAAGGACGCTGACGGCGCCGACCGTCGCAATCTGGCGAATCTTCATGAGTTTCTCCTTCGGCCGATCTGCCGGCCAGGCTGACATTGGAATACGGTGAAGGACCGGTTCGGGCCCGTCGCGCGAGGCCTAGCGCCCTTGTGTGACAGGCATGTTGCGTGCGTGTTACGTCCGCACGACAATCGCCCGACGGTGTGCTCGGACAAATTCGAAGTCGTCTCGGCATGGCTCCGACGCCCGGCAGTTTCCTGTGACAACGCCTCGCCGCGACCGCCAAGGCCGCAGAATTTCGCCCGGGGGCAACTTTTTATGGGGTTCGCTCCCAATTGAGCTATCTCTACACGGGCATGGCGTGACCAGCGGCCCGTCGCCGGGCAAGGGAAAGCGGATGAACCTCATCAAACAAACAATCTATGGCTTTCTGGCCGTGATCGCGGCCGTCGGCATCTGGGTCTTTTATGTACCCTCTGCCGCGCCTTTCCTGGAACGCGCAGGGGTCTACGACGTGCTGGGACTTGAACCTCCCGAGGTCTCATCTGCCGGTGGACAGGGTCGCGGTTTTGGCGGCGGCGCGGCGCAAGTCGTCACCGCAGAGGCACGCGAAGGGCAATCCAATGACCGCGTCTCGGCCATTGGGGACGGACGCGCGGTCCGATCGGTCACCGTGCGGTCGGAGGCAACAGGCATGATCCGTCAGCTTGCCGTCGCGCCCGGAAGCTACGTCGAGCAGGACGCGCTTTTGGCGCAACTGGACGACGACGCCCAACGGATCGCTCTGGAACGCGCCAGGCTCCTGGTTGTGGACGCCAGTACCGATCTGGACCGTTTGCGCCAGCTCGGCGCATCGGGCGCGGTGTCCGAGGTTCAGATCCGCGCCGCCGAACTGGCGCTGCGCACCGCCGAGCTGGAAGTCGAACAGGCCCAATTCGAACTGCAGCAACGCCGGATTACAGCCCCGATCGCGGGATGGACAGGGATCCTGGAGGTCGAACAGGGCGATCGCATCAGTGCACAGGACACCATCGCGGTGATCGCTGACCGATCCAGCATCGAGATAGACTTCCGCGTCCCGGAGCGCTTCATCGGCGCGCTGTCGATCGGAATGGCGATGGAGGTGACCCCGCTCGCCCGCCCCGACACCTTGCTTGCCGGCGAGATCGTGGCGCTCGACAACGTCGTCGATCGCGCAAGCCGGACGCTCAGGGTGCAAGGGCGACTGGATAACGAGGACGATAACCTTCGTGCAGGCCAGGCGTTTTCGGTCGTCTTGTCATTTCCGGGCGACACCCTGCCCTCGGTCGATCCGCTCGCGATCCAATGGTCGGGCGACGGGTCATACGTGTGGGTCGCCCGCGAGGGTGCAGCCGTGCGCGTGCCGGTCACCATTCGCCAGCGCAACAGCGACAGCGTTCTGATCGAGGGCGATGTGACCCCCGGCGATGCCGTCATCATCGAGGGCTTGCAAAGCCTGCGCCCCGGCGCAGCGATCGAGATCGTGGCGGGCAGTTCTGCCCAGGCAGACGGATCCGGCGACGCGGTTGCCCGAAACGACAGGTGATCGACGGAGAGAGGCACCAGCGATGAAACAGCCAACAGCCGAAATGGCAGGACGATCGGGCACGGCGCTTTTCGTGCGCCGCCCGATCCTGGCGTTTGTTCTGAGCGCCCTGATCACGATTGCCGGGCTGGCCAGCCTTCTGGGCGTCGAAGTGCGCGAGTTGCCGAACGTCGACCGGCCCGTGATCACCGTCACCACGGATTTCCCCGGTGCCTCTCCGGAAACCGTCGACCAGGAGATCACAAGCCGGATCGAGGGTGCGGTCGGTCGCGTCGCAGGGGTGATCTCGATCTCGTCCAATTCCCGCTTCGGGCGTAGCCGCGTCACACTGGAATTCGCCGAGACAGCCGATATCGACGTTGCCGCAACCGACACGCGCGACGCGGTCGCGCGCATCACGAACGGTTTGCCGGACGGGGCCGAGGATCCGCGTATCGTAAAGGCCGACGCCGATGCGCAACCAGTGGTGCGGATCGCCGTCACCTCGGCCACGCGCAGCGCGCAGGCCCTGACACAGCTGGTGGATGACGAGATCTCGGACCGTCTGATTTCCATCCCCGGCGTGGCTGACCTGCAGGTATATGGCGACCGTTTGCCGATTTTCCGCGTCGATATCGACCTTATGGAATTGGCCAGCCGCGGCCTGACACTTGCCGATCTGCGCGGCGCCCTGGCGGATGCCGCCTATGATGCGCCGGCCGGCGACCTGAGTGGGGATCGGCAATCGATCAACGTGCGCACAACGGCCGCTGTCGCATCGCCGGCGGCGTTCGAGGATCTGCAGATCCGCGACGATGTCAGGGTCGGCGATGTGGCCCGGGTCACATTGGGGCCGGCGCCGAACGAAACCATCTTGCGCGCAAATGGGGAAACAGGCCTGGGTCTTGGCATCGTGCGGCAGGCGACCAGCAACACGCTGTCGATTTCGGCCGGCGCCAGGGCGGCGGTCGAAGAGTTGCGGCTGTCGCTGCCGGAGGACGTGAACATCTTCATCACGTCGGACGACGCCGTTTTCATCCGTGGCTCGATCGAAGAGGTGCTGAAGACCCTCGCGCTGGCCGTGGCCATCGTGGTCGTCGTGATCTTCCTTTTCCTCAGGGATTTCCGCGCCACCCTGATCCCGGCGCTGACGATGCCCGTGGCGCTTGTGGGAACGCTGGCCGCGATCTACCTGGTGGGCTTTTCCGTCAATATCCTGACCCTGCTGGCGCTTGTACTGGCGACCGGAATGGTGGTGGATGATGCAATCGTGGTCCTGGAAAACATTGTTCGCCGCCGGTCCGAAGGCATGGGCCCACGCGCGGCCGCGGTGCTGGGCACACAGCAGGTGTTCTTTGCCGTCGTGACAACCACGGCCACCTTGGCTGCGGTTTTCGTGCCACTCTCCTTCCTGCCCGGTCAGGCCGGGGGCCTGTTTCGCGAATTCGGCTTCACGCTCGCCATGGCGGTGGGGCTGTCCTCGATCGTGGCGCTGTCGCTCTGCCCCGTTCTGGCCAGTCGAATGCTGCAGGCACAAGACACGGGACAAAGCGGCGGGGTCTTCGGATGGTTGGGCGACCGGCTGGCCGCGGCCTATGCCGCGACGCTGAAGATCGCGTTGAACAACGCGCTGGTGGTCGTGCTGATCGCGGGCCTTTTTGCGGCCACGGCAGCGATGATGGCGCAGGGCCTTAGGCAGGAACTGACACCGCCCGAGGACCGTGCCATTGCGCTTCTGTCGGTTTCTGCGCCCCAGGGCGTCTCGCTGGACTACATGGCCGCCAAGATGCGCGAGATCGAAACACTGATGCAGCCCATGCGCGACAGTGGCGAGATCACCAACCTGTTTTCCATCTCGGGCACCGGATCGAATTCGCGAGGATTCATGGTGATGACGCTCGCCACGTGGGACGCGCGCGAACGCAGCCAACAAGAGATCGTGGGCCAGATCAATGGCGCATTGCGCGGGGTGGTGGGCGTCCGCGCCTTCGCGATCCAGCCCAATTCGCTGGGCATTCGCGGCGCGGGGCGCGGGCTGACCTTTGCCGTGACCGGCAATGACTATGGCCAACTGGAAGAGGTGGCCGAACGCCTGGTCGAGCGGATGCAACAAAACCGCGACTTCGGTCAGGTCCGTCTGGAATACGAGACGACGCAGCCACAGCTTTTCATTGAGATCGACCGCACGCGCGCTTCGGACCTCGGTGTTGAAATCACCGGGTTGGGCGACGCGCTCAGGGCCGTGCTGGATGGGCGCAGTGTGGGATCGGTGTTCGTGAACGACACCAGCTACGATATCCAGATGCTGTCCACCGCGACGCCGGTGAACGACCCGGGCGATCTGGAAAATGTCTTTGTGCAGGCCGGCGATGGCCAGATGATCCCGATGTCGTCCTTCGTGCGGCTGGAGGAACGCGCTGTCGCCCCCGAGCTTGAGCGTGAGGGACAAAACCGGTCGGTCGAAATCTCGGCAGGGTTGACCGATACCCTGCCACTGGGGGCCGCACTTGCCGAGGTTCAGGGCATTGCGGATGAGGTCCTGGAACCACAGAACCGCATCGTTCCCCTTGCCGAAGCGGCCACGCTCGATGAAACATCGGCCGGGCTGCTGTTGACCTTCGGCTTCGCGATCCTTGTCGTGTTCCTGGTCTTGTCGGCCCAGTTCGAGAGCTTCATTTCCGCCGTCGTCGTCATGGCGACCGTCCCTCTGGGGATCGCCTGCGCCGTCTTCGCCCTGGTTCTGACCGGTCTGAGCCTGAACATCTACAGCCAGATCGGTTTGGTCATGCTCATAGGCATCATGGCCAAGAATGGCATTCTCATCGTCGAGTTCGCCAACCAACTGCGAGACCGGGGCGATACTGTGCGCGATGCGATCCTGAACGCCAGCACGACCCGACTGCGCCCGGTGATGATGACAATGATCTCGACCGTGCTGGGCGGGGTGCCTCTTATCCTGTCCTTTGGGGCCGGTGCAGAAGCGCGCGAAGCGCTGGGGTGGGTCATCGTGGGCGGTCTTGGCCTTGCCACTGTGTCCACCCTCTTTCTGACTCCGGTTGCCTACCTGCTGCTTGCAGGCTTCTCAAAGCCGAAGGTCGAGGAAGAAAACCGCCTGATCCGCGAACTGACTTCGGCGGTGGGAGATGGGGCACAGGCGCAGACCCGATCCTGATCGCCGCAGATTGTGCAAATCGAATGCGAACCCGTCCCGGTTGGGTCTGGCGCGCCAGGCCTTGCCCCCCCGCAAGAACCGCTCCGCCAGGTCACGGCCACGGCATGGCAGACAGGTTCACCGCCTTGGCAGGGTCGTCCGTATCGGCCCGCCGGACCCGATGCCCCTATTTCAGCCGCAAGGATTGACCGGTGCCCGCATCGAACAGATGGGCATCGGTGCCGGACAAGCCCAGGGTGATGGTGTCGCCGGGTTTCGGTGGCGTGCGGCCGGGGGCCGTGGCGATGATCTCCACGCCGTCGATATCGACATAAACAAGGGTCTCGGAACCGAGGGGTTCGGCCACCGTGACCTTACCGGACAAGACGTCGCCGGCATTGGTTTTCAGATCCTCAGGTCGCAAGCCGAACGTCACCTCGCGCCCCTCGGCGATGGCCAGGCCGGGCACCGCCACCTCGGCGCCATTCCACAGGCGCACCCCAGAGCCCGTTCCGGTTGCCTGAAACAGGTTCATTGCGGGCGCACCGATGAATTGCGCCACGAAGGTATTGGCGGGCGCGTGATAGACCTCGGCGGGCGTTCCGATTTGCTGAATGTGGCCGTCTTTCATGATCACGATCCGGTCGGCGAGCGTCATCGCCTCGACCTGGTCATGGGTCACGAAGACCATCATCTTGCCCACGCGCGTGTGTAGCTTCTTGATTTCCAGCCGCATTTGCGTGCGCAACTGCGCGTCGAGATTGCTGAGCGGTTCATCGAACAAGAAGACCGCCGGGTCGCGCACCATGGCACGACCGATGGCAACGCGCTGCCGCTGGCCGCCCGAAAGCTGCGCCGGTTTACGCTCCAACAGATCGGTCATGCCGAGGATTCCGGCCACCTCGTCGATGCGGGCGTTCTTGTCGGCCTTTGATAGTCTGGAGGTCTTGAGACCGAAGCCGATGTTCCGGCGCACCGACATGTGGGGATAGATCGCGTAGTTCTGGAACACCATCGCGATGTTGCGTTCCTTGGGTTCGAGGTTGTTGACCACCCGCCCGCCGATTTCGATGGTGCCCTCCGATATCTCTTCCAGGCCTGCTATCATCCTGAGAGTGGTGGACTTTCCGCAGCCGGACGGCCCCACGAGGACAACGAATTCGCCCTCTGCCACTTCGAGATTGATCGCATGCAGCACCTCCGTGTCGCCATAGCGTTTGACGAGGTCGCGCAAGATCAGTTGGGTCATTTGAGGCCTCTCAGGTCTTCGAATGCGGAGGAGAGGCGCGCTGCGGCCTCGGATCGGCGTGCTAGGCGAACGGCAGCCGAATCCCGCAAAGTGTTGATTTTCATCGTGTATTCATCAAAGGCGGCGTCAAGCGCGGCGGGCGCTGGGCCGCCGGGTCTGTCACGGCGGGCAACGAAGCTGCGGGCATCGACGGCGGTGGCGAAGGCGGCGTCGGACAGGGTGGCCGGACGGCCGGCAACCTCATGGAAGGCGGCGCGGAACGACCCGAAACCATCGCGCAACGGGGTCTCGGCGGCAATCACGGCACGCGCTGTCAATGCCGCGATTTCGTGGGCTTGGCGGAAGGTCAGCCCCTCATCGCGAACCAGTGTATCAGCCAGTTCGGTGATGGTGATGCACGCCGCGTCCGTGGTGCGCGCGACACGGTCCGCGTTGATCGAGCAAGCCGGCAGGAAGGCGGCAAGCAGATCAAGCACGCGGGTGGCGTGCTCAAACGCTCCGTAGCCGGCTTGCTGCACCTCGCCTTCGCTATCATTCATGTCGGTGAAAGGCGTGTTGTGCATTGCATTGATCATGGCGTCGCAACGACCGGCCGCCATGGATGCCAGATGGCGAAGGTGTTCGATCGGCACCGGGTTGCGCTTTTGCGGCATGATCGAGGAGATCTGGACAAGGCTGTTGGGCACGTAGAGTTGTCCGACCTCAAAGGCGGTCCAGAAGGCCATGTCCTGCACCACGCGGCCAAGGTGGATCATCGGTAACTTCAGGGCTGAATAGAGGCCCGTGATGTAGTCGACCGATGCGATACACCCGTAGGAATTCAGTCTGATGGATTGAAACCCCAGAAGATCAGCCACTCGGTCACGGTCGATCGGAAAGCCCGAGGTGGTGATGGCGGCCGCCCCCATCGGGCTGAGATCAAGGGGCGCGATGGCGGCGTCGAGGCGTTTGGCGTCGGCCAAGAGCACCTCCAGCATGGCGGCGAGGTAATGGCCAAAGGTGGAGGGTTGCGCGGGCTGTCCGTGGGTATAGGCGACAATCAGGGTGTCGCGCTCTGATCTCGCCTTGGTGAGCATGGCTTGCGCAAGGGTGATCATGCGCGCCAGGGCGTCTTCGGCACGGCTGCGGAGAGCCATCTTGAACATGGTGTGGTCCATGTCGTTGCGGCTGCGCGCGGTGTGGAGCGCGCCGCCCAGATCGCCCAGGCGGGCACGCAATTCAGCCTCGACGAGAAAGAACCAATCCTCGTGCTCTCCGGTATAAACGGCGGCTTTGCGGTCGAACCCGGCGTCGATATCGGCCAGCGTCCGGGCAATCGCGCGGCCGTCTTCGTGGCTGAGAATGCCGGTTTCCACCAGCATCACCAGATGCGCGCGGTTTATGGCGTCCATATGGGCCGCGAAATGCGTCTTTACGCCTTCGAACAAGGGCGCAAGCACGGTGTCGCGGTAGGTGGGATCGGGGAATGTCGTGGTATCGGTCATGGGTGGGCCGCTCGTGCGGTTTGGACCCCGAATGGGCGTTGTGTCCGGATGGCGCGGGCACGCATCACCAAGGTCATCCTTTCAGCCCCGCCATGACGACGCCCCGAATGATGAAGCGTTGGAAGATCAGGAAGAACACGAGCGTCGGGATCGTGGAAATCGCGGCGCCGGTCATGATGAGTTCCCAGGCCACGTCCGCCTCGTCCCCGAACGATGAAAGACCCACCGGAAGCGTGTAGAGGTCGGGAGAGGTGGTTACGATCAGAGGCCACAGAAAGGCCGTCCAATTGCCCAGGAAGATGAAAATGGCGAGTGCCGCCAGCGCCGGGCGGACCATCGGCATGGCAACCTGCCACCAGATCTGAAATTCGTTCAGGCCGTCGATGCGCGCGGCCTCGAGGAAGTCATCGGGCACCGTTTCGAAGAATTGCTTCATCAAGAACACGCCAAACGCCGTCATCAAGCCGGGGAACATGATGCCCCAGTAGCTGTCGAGCCAGCCGAGGCTCTGGCTCATCATGTACCACGGGATCACCAGCATTTCTGTCGGGATCATCAGGGTCGACAGGATTGCGATGAAAATGATGTAGCGGCCTCTGAATTTGAACTTGCACAGCGTGTAGCCCACGAGGCTGTCGAAGAAGAGCGCAGACAGCGTGGTGATGGTGGCGATCACAAGCGAGTTGATGAACCAGCCGAAGAACCGCCCATCCTCAAGCACGTAGGTGTAATTCTCCAACGTCGGCTCTTCGGGGATCAGGCCGATATTGTAGACCTCCCACGGCCATTTCATCGAGGTCGAGATCATGTAGGCCAGCGGCATGACCATCAACAGGCCGCCACCGAACAGCAGCACCCAGCGGATGTATTGCGCCATGTTGCGTTTGCGCGGCGGGGCGGACGCCTTGAGCAGGCTGTCGGAGGTCGCGCGGATGGTGAGGTCGTCGGCGGTGCTCATCTTATCGATCCCTCAAGAGGCGCAGCTGTATCAGGCTGACGATGAGCAAGATGGTGAACAAGACGACCGTCTGAGCCGCCGCATAACCCATATCGAAGCTGGAAAAGGCCGTCTGGTAGATCATCAGCACCAGCGGCTTGGTCGAGTTCAGCGGCCCTCCGGGATTGGCGGAGGTCATGTTGAACACGTGGTCGAATATGCGCAGGAAGCCGATGGAACTGAGCACGACAATGAAAACGATGGTCGGTCTGAGCAGCGGCAGGGTGATTTCCCAAAGCACCGTCCAGGTGGACACGCCGTCGATCTCGGCCGCCTCGTAAAAGGTGCGGGGGATGGCACGCAGGCCGGCCATGAAGATGATGACCTGGAACCCAAGGCCTGCCCAGATGGCGGGCGCAAGAATGGAAGGCAGGGCGTTGGTCGTGCTGTCGAGGAAATCGATCTGGGCTATGCCGAAGGTGGCCAGCCAGTTGTTGAACAGACCGATGGGCACGTCTTGGTAGAACCAGCGCCAGACCCAGGCCATGGCCACGGCGGATGTCATGAAGGGCACGAAGTAGAGCGCCCGGATCGTGCCGTGCATGAAGCGCACCTTATCAAGGTGATAGGCGATGATGAACGAGATCACGAGGCTGATCGGCGTGCCCAACAGCAGGTAGACGAACGTGTTTCGGAACACCTGCCAGAACACCGGATCGGCAAACAGGGTGCGGTAATTGTCCAGGCCAGCCCAGGTGCGATCGCCCAGAAGGTTCCATTCCTGCAAGGACAAGACCATGGCGTTGCCGGTCGGATAGAAACGGATGACAACGTAGAACACGATCGGCACAGCCAGAAAGCCCCAGGCCCAAAGCGTCCGCTTTTGCGTGATGCTGAGCCGGCTATAGGCGCTGCCGCGCGCCTCGGTCCGGGACGCGGATGGATCGCTGGCCATGGCGACAATATCCTCTTTGGGCTTGGAAAAAACGGGCCGGGCAAGACGCCCGGCCCGCATGTGCCGTCAGATCAGTTGTTGTAGTAGCCGTCGAGGATCGCCTGTTCGGCTTCGGCGGCCATGCGCAGGCTCTCGCCCGGGTCCATGTCCTGAAGCTGCACGCGTTCGATCATGTCGACAAGCACCTGGCGCTGCGCGCTTTCGTCGGCGAACTTGGTGGTTTGGGCATAGGCGAGACCCCGGATGAACGGCCCGAACACGTCATCGTTGGCGTTCTCTTCGGTCATCCCGACCGACTGACGCGCCGGCAGCTCACCCACAACGTCGAGCCAGATCTGCATCGCCTCCGGCGAGGTCAGGTATTCCATGAAGAGCACCGACGCCTCGTATTCCGGGCCTTCGGCCGAAGAGGTGATCGCGTTCACCCAATAGGAGGAATAGTTCGACTGCGTGCCATCCGCGCCTGCAGGCAACTCCGTCACGCCCCATTCGAGCCCGCGCGAATCGTTGAGTGCGCCGATGCGGAAGGAGCCGTCGATGTGGAACGCCGCCCGGTTACCCCGGAACGCGGCCTGCGGTTCATCCATGAAGCCCGATTGGGATACGCCCGCCTCTTCGAGACCCAGGTAGAAGCCGAGCGCGGCACGCCCCGCGTCGGTGTCATAGTTCACCGTCTGGTAATCATCCAGGTAGGGTTCGCCGCCGAACTGGCGGATCAGCACCTCGCGGAACCAATGGTGGTCTTGTGCCGTCATCCCCGTGGTCAGGCCGACCTGGGTGATGTTGCCCGCGCCGTCCCGCTCCGTGGTGGCAGCGGCGGCTGCGACAAGCTCTTCGAGGGTCGTGGGAACTTCGACGCCTGCAGCATCCAAAAGCCGCTGGTTGTAGAACAACGCCAACGAACGCACCGCGGTGGGCAGGGCGTAATAGGCGCCATCACGCTCCATCGCGCGCACCATCGGGAAGAATTCCGCCTCGACCATCGCGGGCGAGAAGGTGTCGGTCGGCAATGGCTGGATCAGGCCGGCCTCGATGTAGTCGTTCAGCCACCCGTAAAACAGCTGGACAATGTCCGGTCCCTCGCCGGCAGGCACCGCGACGGCGGTCCGGGTGCGGTAGTCGGCATAGGGAAAATGGGTCATCTCGACATTGATGTTCGGGTTGGCGGCCTCGAAGTTCTCGATGAGGATTTCCATCGCGTCGACGCGCGCTTCGAAGAAATACTGCCAATATTCGATCGTGACTTCCTGGGCTGAAGCGCTGGTCAGGGCCGCGGCGGAGGTGGCGAGGGCGGCAAGTGCCGTGCGGAATGGTCGGTTCATGTTGAGACTCCCTGGGTGCTGTTGCGGTGGGGTGGCCCGTGTCTTTGTGCGCAGGCCTTGAGGAGACGCTAGCTCAACCTCGTTGAGCTATCAAGTAAGTTGAGTTAATCGTGAAGTATGAAACCCGCCCTGATCGCTCCCGGATCCAACGCCGAACGCAGCCGCGCCTACAATCGCGGGTTGGTTCTGGACCATATTCGCCGTCAGGGAGAGGCCGGGCGGGCCGAAATCGCGCGCGCTTCGGGGCTCAGCACGCAGGCCGTCAGCAATATCATCACCGACTTGCAGGGCGACGGCTGGGTGATGGAATCGGGGCGACGTATCGGAAAGCGGGGCCAACCCACAGTCACCTACGCGCTGCGCCGCGACGCGGGAGCCGCGCTGGGGCTGGAGATCAGGCCCGATGCGGTGCTTGCGGCTTGGATCGATATCGGCGGCAAGGTGCTGCACACCGAACGGATCAGGGTGCAGCGTGCGACGCCGGCCGAGGTGGTGCCGATCGTCGCCTCCCTTCCCGGACGCGGCGCGCAAGCGGGGATCGCTGAATCCTCTTTGATCGGGGCGGGCGTGGTGATGCCGAACCCGGTCGGGGTCAGCGGCCTCGACGGGTTTTCGACAGAGCTGCCGGGGTGGCAAGGCATCGACCCGCGAGACGTGCTGGAAGCGGCGTTGGGCCTGCCCGTCACCGTTGAAAATGACGCGAATGCCGCGGCCATGGCCGAACGGGTCTTGGGGCCGGCTCATGGGATGGGCACGTTCGCGTGCCTGTACTTCGGCACCGGTTTGGGACTGGGGCTGGTGTCTGGCGGGGCGCTGTATCGCGGCGCGTTCGGCAATGCCGGCGAGATCGGGCATATCATGGTGCCCGCGTCCGGTGGCGGCGTGCAGCGACTTGAGGATGCGGCGAGCCGCGTGGCCCTGGTGCGCGGATTGCAGGCGCAGGGGATCGTCGCGGAAACGGTCGATGATCTGGCAGCACAGCAGCGCCAGCGCCCGACCGCCTACGTGCACTGGCTTCGCGAGGCGACTGCCGCCCTGGGCCATGCGGTGCAGGTGCTCGAGAACCTCTTTGATCCCGAAGCGATCTTGCTGGCCGGGGCCATGCCCGAGACGATCCTTGAAGAACTGGTCGCGGGGATCTCGCTGTGCGAGCACTCCGTCTCCAACCGTCCCGGCCGCACGCACCCGCGCTTGATCGCGGCGGGTGCAGGTCGGATGACCGCCACCCTTGGTGCTGCCGCCTTGGTGGTGAACACCGCCTTGTCCCCCAGGCTTGTCGCCGCCCGTTAGGAGCCCCCTGCCATGCCCAACCCGATCCAGTCCCGCATTCTGGCCGAGGCCCATGACCCCCTGATCGCCCGCTTGTGGCGCGCGATTGCGGGGACACGGTCGGTCGTGGGGTTCATGAACACCGGCGCCCATCCCGACGATGAGACCAGCGCGATGCTGGCCGCGTTATGGCTGCGAGACGGGGTGAACCTGTCCTATGCCTGTTCGACGCGGGGCGAAGGCGGGCAGAACGATATCGGCACGGAAAGCGGCAGCGATCTGGGAACCTTGCGCACCGCCGAGATGGAGCGCGCGGCGCAGGTGCTCGACATGCGGCTCTACTGGCACGGGCAGACGGCCGATGACAGTATCACCGATTTCCGTTTCTCCAAGTCGGGCGTGGAAACCATGGGCATCTGGGGGCGCGAGCGGCTGATGCAGCGGTTCGTGGAAATCATCCGCACGGACAAGCCCGATATCATCTGCCCCACGTTCCTCGACATTCCCGGCCAGCACGGCCATCACCGCGCGATGACGGAGGCCGCGCATGCGGTGATCGCGATGGCGGCGGACCCGGCCTATGAAGGATGCTCCCTGTCGCCCTGGCAGGTGTCCAAGATCTACCTTCCGGCGTGGTCGGGCGCGGGCGGGGCCTATGACGACGAGGTGCCGCCGCCGCCTGCCACCGTGGTGGTCGAGGCCAAGGGGAGCGATCCGATTCTGGGCATGTCCTATGAGCGTATCGGCCAATGGTCGCGGCAGTTTCACCGGACCCAAGGCATGGGCCGCTGGATACCCGCAGGGCAGGAGCGCGACTGGCCGCTGCACCTGGCATGGTCGGGCGTGGGCGAGGACCGGGGGGCGGTGACCGACAATTTACCCCGGACGCTGGCCGATCTGGGATTGGCGCAGGCGCAGGAGGAAATCGACGGGCTTTCCCTCGCGTTTACCGACCTGCCCGCCGTGGCAAGGCGCGCGTCACGGGCGATGGCCCTGTTGGAGGCTGCTACGGTCGGCCCGGAGCACGCGCACCGGGTGACGCGCAAGATCGCGCAACTGGCCCGGGTGATCCGGCTGGCCTCGGGCATCGACGCACGGGCGTGGCCCGCACGGGCGGTGATATCACCGGGCGAGGCCGTCGATATCACGGTCGAGGCGCACGATGGCGCCACGGTCTCCGTCGTTCCGGGGCCGGGCATGCAGACCACCGGCACCGGACTTGCGGCGGCAGCCGATGCCCCCCCGGCCGATCCGTACCCGGACAGCTACGATCCGTTGGCGCCGCGCCTGCCCGCCTTGTCGGTGGAGATGACGGTGGACGGTATCACATCGCGGTCGACGGTGCCTTTCGAAACCCCGGTCCTGATCTTGCCGACGCCGCGTGCGCGTCTGTCTGAAACCTCTGCCTTCGTGAACCTGTCGCGCGCGGGCCGCGAGATCACGCTGGCCGTACCGGACCAGAGCACGGGCACGACAGCCTTCGATCTGCCGGAGGGATGGGCGCAGGAGTGGCAGGGCCGCGAGGTGACACTCCGCCTGCCCCAAGACGCGGCACCCGGTTTGCATCACCTGCCGCTGTTGGTGGACGGGGTGCAGGCCTCGACCACACGGCTGATCGCGCATGAACATGTGCCCTTGCGGCTGAACCACCGCCCTGCCCTCCTGTCGGTTCGGCTGGCCGAGGTCGCGGTGCCGGATGCGCGGATCGCCTATATCGGCGCAGGCAATGACCGGGTCGCACCGTGGCTGCGCGCCGCGGGCTTCGAGGTGACGGAGATGGATGACGCGGACCTCGCCCGGCCCGACCCGTTCGACGGCTTCGACAGCGTGCTGGTGGGGGTCTTCGCCTACCGGTTCCGACCCGCGTTGAAGCCCGCGGTGGCGGGGCTGAACGCCTGGGTTGCCGCAGGGGGCACGCTGGTGACGCTGTACCACCGTCCGTGGGACGATTGGGACCCCGACGCAACCCCGCCCGCGCGGATCGAGATCGGTCAGCCTTCGTTGCGGTGGCGGATCACCGACGCCAGGGCGGCTGTGACGGTCCTGGCCGAGGGGCATGACGTCTTGGCGGCGCCGAATGTGATCGATGCGACGGATTGGGACGGATGGCAGAAGGAGCGCGGGCTTTATTTCGCAAAGTCCTGGGATGCGGCCTACACGCCGGTCTTGCGCATGGCCGACCCCGACGAACAGCCGCTGGACGGTGGCTTGCTGGTCGGTGAGATCGGGCGCGGGCGTCATGCCCATGTGGCGCTGAACCTGCACCACCAGCTGACCCAGCTTGTGCCCGGCGCCTACCGCCTGATGGCCAACCTGCTGACACCACGCAGGCCCTGATGGCCCCCGCCCCGGCCAGCGGGCCCGAGAACTTGCGCGGGGCCGCATGGCTGATCGCCGACATGTCGCTGAACATCTGGGCGCTGAGCATCGTGAAGGCGATGGGGGCGGAGTATTCGGCGGCCCAGATCGTGTTCTTGCGGGTTGCGGTAGGGCTGGTGGTGATCGCGCCTTGGGCGTGGCGCGACCGGGCGCGGTTCGCGGGTTTGGCTCATCCCTGGTTGCACCTGCTGCGCGTGGGATTGTCGTCGGTCACGCTGGTCGCCTCGTTCTTTGCCATTGCACGCGTGCCCTTTGCGACCTTCACCGCCATCAATTTCACCCGGCCCGTATTGCTGATGGTGCTGGCGGCGCTGCTGTTGAGCGAGCGGATCACCACGCGCCGATGGCTGGCGGCGGCGCTGGCGTTCGGCGGGGCGCTTGTGGCCGTGGGGCCGGGCGGCGTGGCTGTCGACGGCGCCGCGCAAGGGTGGGGATTGGCCAGCCTGTGCCTCGCGGTGACCACGGGCACGCTGGCGGTGATCCTGACGCGGAGGCTGAAGGGCACGCCGGAGGTGGTGATGATGCTGATCTATACGGGCGGCATCGCGGCAGTCATGGCGCCGTTGGCGGCGCTGTCCTGGGTTCCGGTGGCACCGGGAGACTGGCCTGTCCTGCTGCTGGTCGGTGTCTTCGCGCAGGCCGCGCAGCTGTGTTTTCTGAGGGCTCATTGGCTGGGCGACGCAAGCGTGCTGGCGTCGGTGTCCTACCTGTCGCTGGTCCTGTCGACGGCGGCGGGGTACCTGGTGTTCGCCGAGGTGCCGGGATGGCCGCTGCTGGTGGGGGCTGCGCTGATCGTCTTGGCCAATCTGGCGATTGCCCGCCCGAGATAGCTGCGTGACACTTGGCGGACATGTGGTGTCAGGCAAGGCCGAACCAGTCGCGGCGCGGCAATCGGCACGGGCCGTCATCCGGCGCCGACGCCGGGGCATTTCGGGTCTTGGCCGCGGTGGACCGGCCAGGCACAGGCTTTGGCCCGATTTCGGCATCCGTGATGGATGCGCCACGTCCCGATACGGATGCGGACCTCGAGAAACCTGCGGGCAGCAAAGGCCTGAAATCTCCGCGTCTTTCTGTCAATAATAAATAAAACAATGGCTTGGGGGTGGAACATCAGCCGCCGCGCCCTCATGTGAACCCTATGACCCAGTGATTACACACACCGCGAGTTGATGGTCTGGCATATGACTTGCCGCGATGATCAGCGCTTGTCCCCGATCCCGACCGCCAGATGGCAACACGGCGCCGCACGGGGACCATCGCGCGCCAGGCCCCTTCATGTCCAAAGGCGATTGCGCCTGCCCGGTCCGGGCGGGTGGCCAGCCTTGCGCGCATTGCAATCCGACAAAGGAGACAACACCATGAACACCACCGAAATCAACATCGACAAGCTTCAAAGCCAACTCGACGCATGGAAGGCAGACGTTGCCAAGCTTGAAGCAAGGGCCCGGTCCGCAAACGCGGACGCACAGCTTGCGTATCTGCGCGAGGTCGATGACCTGAAGGCCAAGTACGCAGAAGCGGAAACCAAGCTTGATCAGCTTCGCAAGGCGCAAAAAGGCGCGTCTTCCGATGTGATGGACGGAATCACGTCGGCCTGGCGCGACCTCGGCAACGCCGTCGGCAAGGCCGCAAGCCGGTTCAACTGACCGGTCTCGGCGCTCGCAAGACGGCTTGATCAAGGACCGGTGGGCCAATGGCGCCCCCCGGCCCACCTTCAGAACTACCAGACCAAATGCGGGAGGCTTATTTTTGACCAAGGTCAAGAAGTCCAACGCTGCGACCAACACCAACGAAGAAGACCAGGTGGAACGCACGGCAAAGCTGCCGTCGCGCCTGATCTACGAAGTCATCCGGCGTGACGGCGAGGAAGAACTCGACCGGACCATGAAGGCATTGCTGTTTTCGGGCGTCGCAGCCGGCCTGTTGATCAGCGCATCGCTTCTGGGCGAGGCCATCCTGGTGGCGCATCTGCCCGAGAGTTCCGGCAGCTTCCTGATTGAAAACCTGGGGTATTCCTTGGGCTTTCTCCTGGTGATCGTCGGACGCCTGCAGTTGTTTACGGAAAACACCATAACCACGGTCCTGCCGCTGGCGGCTGACCCGGTGCCCGCCATGTTCGCAAAGGTCGCACGCCTGTGGCTTTCGGTTCTGGCGGCCAATGTGGTGGGCGCAACCTGCGCGGCGCTTTTTCTGACGCAAAGCGGGGTCGTTGAGGGGGCCGTGTTCCAGGAGATTGTGAACATCTCGGAACACGCGACCGGTTTCACCGGCACAGAGGCATTCCTGAAGGCCATCCCCGCGGGCGTCCTGGTCGCCGCCATCGTCTGGATGCTGCCCAGTGCGCAGGACTCCAAGTTTGCGCTGATCGTGGCTTTCACATGGCTGATCGCGGCCGGGGATTTTCTGCACATCGTTGCCGGAACGGTCGAGGTCGCGACGATGGTCATCGTTGGCGGACTGTCGTTTGTCGATGCTCTGTTCCGGTTTTTCTTGCCGGTGCTGGCCGGAAATATCGTTGGCGGGACGCTGGTCTTTACGCTGCTCGCCTGGGCTCAAGTCAAAGAGGAGGTTATTCAATGACCGCATCAAAAACCGAACACACCGATGAAACCGGCATCGCAACAGGGGGCCCTGCCTTCTTTGCGATGACCGACATGCTGCGCTACACTGCCACCGCGAAAGACACGCGCTTTCCCATCACCGAGCTGTTCTTTGATCCCGAGCAAGGTATCTTGCGCTTCGTCGCACTGGATGTTGGTGGCTGGTTCGAGCGGCGCGAGGTGATTGTATCGGCCCAGTTGATGGGCAAGCCGGATCATACCACCCGCGAATGGCCGGTCCAGATCAGTCCCGAGGCGATTGAAAAGGCCCCCGAATGGACAGATCCCAAAACGTTGGAGCGGATGCAATTGGCCGCCACGCCGTTCATCATGGTCGGTCCCTTCGGCGGACAATTCGGCGCCGTCGCCCCGCCTGCGCCCGACGAGGCGCAAGAGACGACACAGACGCCGGGCAACCTCAAGGTCGACGGGTTCGAACGGCTCGGTGACTGGGTCGGGCTGCCTGTCGTCGGGCAGGACGGTGACGTTGGCACCCTCATCGATTTTCTCTTTGAACCCGAAACCGATGAGCTGTCGCATCTGGTGATCGACACCGGCAAGATCTTGGCCCGCCGGCAGATGGTCGTGCCCTACGACCTGGTATTCCACCTGGCCCAGGACGGTACACATGTGGTGATGAATGTGACCGAAGCCCTGCTCCGCCAGGCGCCACCGCTTGAGCATTTCGACAAGGTGAGCCGGTCCTGGGTGGATACACTGCGCACCTACTATCAACTGGCGCCACGGCTTTAGGGTCAGGTCTTCGTGCCGGGCGACATGTCCTCCGCATGGACATTGCCTGCGGTTCAATGTTGCTCGGCGCGGTTCAGCTTGACGCGGGTTAGACCGGAAAGGCCCCGTCCCCGGCCCAGGCGGGTGCGCAGCCAAGCGTGAAGGGCGGCGCAGTTCTGCGGGCTTCGCATACGCCTAAAGCGGGGAACGGGCCGATCGCGTCGTCGGAAAGGCAGATGCGACGTCTCCGCGCTGTTGTGCACCCGCCACCTTAAGTGCGTCATCGACGCGCGCCGCTGGTCAGTCCGTGCACCGATGCGACAAGTGCATCCCTGTCGATCCGGAAATGCCGGTAGAGATCTCCGATCGTGCCGGTCTGACCGAAATGCTCTACCCCGTGCGATATGGTGCGATGTCCGGCGACGGAGCCGAGCCAGCCAAGCGTCGCCGGATGCCCGTCGATGACCGTGACAATCGAACAATGGCGCGGCAACCCGCCCAACAGGAGTTCAACATGGCTGACCGCAGCCGTGTTTCCCCGGGCACGTTCCCGCTGCGCAGCGGTCCATCCCGCAATGAGACGATCGGCCGATGTCACCGCCAGAACGCCGACATCGCGGCGCGCCTCGGCAAGTTGGCCCGCGGCGGCGATGGCCTCGGGGGCAACGGCCCCCTGGTACGCGATGACGACCTCGCAGTTCGGGCCGGGCTCACGCAGCCAGTAGCCACCATCAATGGCGCCTTGTCGAAACGCGTCATCCTTGCGTTTGCCCGGTTGCTCGATGGGATTGGTTGTCAGGCGGAGGTAGACCGACCCGCCCGTTTCGTCCCGCAGCCAGGTCCGCTCATCCGGGTCCCCCTCGCCATCACGCTGCATGTAATCGAACGCCCATTCCATGATGACAGCAAGCTCGTCAGCAAAGGCGGGCTCAAAACTGGCCAGCCCATCCTGGGCCATTCCGGTCAGCGGTGTGCCGATCGATTGGTGCGCGCCGCCTTCGGGTGCCAGAGTGATCCCCGAAGGTGTGCCCACGATGATGAAACGGGCGTCCTGGTAGGTGGCATAGTTCAGCGCATCGAGGCCGCGATGCACGAAGGGATCATACACGGTTCCGATGGGAATCAATCGTTTGCCCCAGAGACTGTGCGAAAGGCCTGCCGCCGCCAACAGAAGAAACAGGTTCATTTCGGCGATGCCCAGTTCCAAATGCTGCCCGTCGGGCGCGAATTCCCATTTCGCGGTCGAAGGGATGCGCGCCTCCATGAAGGCGTCCGCCTGCGCCGAGCGGGCGAAAAGTTTGCGCCGGTTGACCCATGCACCCAGACTGGTGGTGCCCGTCACGTCGGGCGAAGTCGTGAGGATGCGGCTGGCGAAATCGGTGTCCGCACGCGACAGATCGTCGAGGATCTTGCCAAACGCCGCCTGGGTCGACATTTCGCGATCCGCCCTGATCGTTATCGGCGGAACCTCAAGTCGCGCATCGGAATACCGACGTTGCACATCGGCGAAGAACGGCACGCCCGCAAGAAAGCGGCGAAAGGCAACCGGATCATCCACCGCCGCAAAAGGCTCCCATTCCTGCCCTTCCGGCACCCTCATCAGCCGTTGCCAATCGGCCATTTGCTGTTTGGTCATCAGCCCGCCGTGGTTGTCCTTGTGCCCGGCTATGGGCGTTCCCCAGCCCTTGATGGTGTAGGCCAGAAAACAGGTTGGCCGGTCATGGTCTATGGCCGCAAACGTCTCGGCCATGGTGGCGACGCAGTTGCCGCCAAGGTTTTCCATCAAGGCGGCCAAGTCGGTGTCGCTGCGCCGCTCTATCAGCGCTGACACATCGCCTTGGTCGCCCAGGTCGTCCATCAACCGTTGACGCCAGACAGCACCACCCATGAAAGTCAGGGCCGAATATTGCTGGTTCGGGCATTCGTCGATCCATTGACGCAGCCTGTGGCCGCCGGGCTCTTCGAAGGCCGCACGTTGCAAGACACCGTACTTGATGCGGACGATGTCCCAGCCAAAGGCGTCAAAGATCTTCTCGATCCGTTCGAACAGGCGTTCGCGCACGATCCCGTCGAGCGATTGTCGATTGTAGTCAATGATCCACCAGCAGTTTCGCAGATCGTTTTTCCAGCCTTCCTGAAGGGCCTCGTAGATGTTGCCTTCGTCCAGTTCGGCATCGCCAAGAAGGGCAATCATGCGCCCTGCCGGCGCGTCGGCGCCCCATGGTTTGGCGGTAATGTAGTCTTGGATCAGCGACGCGAAGGACGTGATGGCAACGCCAAGACCAACGGACCCGGTCGAGAAATCCACATCATCGGTGTCCTTGGTGCGGCTGGGGTAACTCTGCACGCCGCCATAGCCGCGAAAATTCTCCATGCGCGCGCGCGACAGGTTCCCCATGAGGTACTGGATCGCGTGGAATACCGGACCGGCATGGGGCTTGACCGCGACACGGTCCTCGGGGCGCAGGACGGAAAAGTAGAGGGCCGACATGATGGACACCATGGAGGCGGAGCTGGCCTGGTGACCCCCGACCTTGATCCCGTCTGCCTTTGGGCGAATGTGGTTGGCGTGGTGGATCATCCAGTGCGACAACCACAAAAGCCGCTGTTCCACTGTTTTGAGATGCGCGTGATCGATTTTCATTGTGGTTCCCTCATCCTTCCCCATCTGCCTGCGGTCGCGGATTTGACCGGATCAGAAGAAGACGTCGGGCAGAAAGGTTGCAATCCCCGGAATGGCCAGAAGCAGGGCCAAAAGGATGATCTGGGCGATCACATAGGGGATGACCCCACGATAAATCGCCCCAAGCCCCAGTTCTGCCAACTGACCCTTGATGACAAAGATGTTCATGCCGATGGGCGGTGTTATCAGTCCGACTTCAATTGCAACCACGACAAGGATGCCAAACCAGATCGGATCGTAGCCCAGCCCGACAACAACGGGAAAGAACACGGGAACGGTCGCCAGCATCATTCCTATGCCGTCCAGGAAACATCCGGCGACCAGATAGAAGGCGAGGATCAGCAAGATGACCGCAATGCCGGGGATCTCGCGGACTTCGATGGCCTCGACCAGCATGACCGGAACGCGAGCCTGGATGATGAAATAGGCAAAAAACGTGGCCCCAAGCACGACGAAGAACAGGCTGGCGGCGGTCGTGACGGTTTCCCTGAGAGAGGCCATCACGCCCGCAGCCGTCAAGCGCCCGAAGGAAAAGCCGATCACAAAAGCCAGTGCCACACCGACAGAGGCCGCCTCGGACGGTGTGAACCAGCCAAGATAGATGCCGCCGATCGTGATCGAAAACAGCGCCACGACCTCCCAACCGCCAAGGATCGTCTTCAGCCGGTTTGCCGTCATCGGGACGGGCGGCGGCGCCGATCCGGGGCGCAGGTGAATAACGATATAGGTCGCGGCAATGTAGAGCAGAGTAAGCAAGAGCCCCGGCAGCAGCCCCGCCGCGAACAGATGCGCCACCGATTGGCCGGTGATCAGGGCGTAAATGACAATCACGACGGACGGTGGGATCAAGATGCCAAGCGTCCCTCCGGCAGCGATTGCCCCGCCGACCAGCGACGGCGAATACCCGCGCTTGAGCAGGTCGACGCCGGCGACACGTGACATCGTGGCCGTCGTGGCCAGGGAAGACCCCGACACCGCGCCGAGTGCAGCAGAGGCGGCAATGGTCGCCATCGCCTCGGACCCTCGCGCGCGGCCGAACAGGGCAGTTGACGCCGAAAACAGTCGGTCGGTCATCCCGGACTGCACCGCAAGCGCGCCCATCAGCACAAAAAGCGGGATGACCGAAAAGGTGTATTCGGTACCGATCTGCAACGCCGTCGTCCCCAAGGTGTACCAAACGCCGAAAGGCGACGAAATGAACAGGTAGCCGATCACGCTGGTCAGCCCCAGAGCGACCGCCACGGGCACACGAACTGCAAGCAAAACCAATGAGGCCACAATCGCAAGTGAGCCGACAACGACAGGATCCATGTGTAAATTCCGTTCGAGTTCAGTGCCGCAGAAGGGCCGACAGGTCGATTGCGGCGACGAGGGCAGCCAGACACAATCCCGCAAGGATCGGCCCCCAGAACACGAGCTTGCTGAGCCTCAGATCATCCGTCAGATCGCCGAATTGAATGACATCCGAAGCCTGCGCCCAGCTCACGTAGATCAGCAGCAGCAAGAATGCCAAAAGCATCGCTGCCGCGAACACCTTGAGCACAAGCACGACCGCCGGCGTCACAAGTTGGTCGATTGCATCAATGGTGATGTGGGCCCGCTGCCGCGTCGTTTCTACAAGCCCGAAGAATATCGAGACACACAAACATATGCGGATGATCTCGTAAGCCCCGTGGACCGCAAACCCGAAAAGGGTGCGTCCGGCAATGTCGGCCAGAACCACAACCGCCATGACGACGATTGCCAGTGCAGATACCGCCGCCGGCAATCTCATGGCATACAGCATCAGTTTGCCGGCGGAAGAGTGGTTCATTGTGCTGCGGCCGCGCTGAGGCGATCGAACACTTCTTGGGCGGGCAAACCGTTGCCCTCATACTCGGCAATGACCGTTTCCGCATACGCAGAGAACGCCGCATCGAAACGGGCCTGCTCGTCCGCGCTCAACTCGACAAGCTCGATCCTGCCCTCGACTTCGCCCCAGACACGCGCCTCGGCGTCGTCGTAGATCCGACCACCTGTCTGCGCCGCGATCCGGCCGGTCGTGCTGTCGATGATCGCCTGCAGATCGGCTGGCAGATCCGCATATGATTGCGGGTTCATCACCATGGCGAAAGTTCCGGTGCCGATGTTGATATCATTGGCAAAGGCGATTTCATCGATGAAGCGGAAGGATTGCGCTGCTTCGATCGATGTTGCGATCCCGTCGATGATCCCGCGTGCAAGGGCATCGCCCATTTCGCCAGGAGGGACGGCAACCGGAACGCCACCGACCGCCGAGAGGCTGCCACCGATGATCGAGCCCGGATGGCGGATGCGCAGTCCCTGCATATCTTCCATTGTCGCGATCCTCGCTTCGCGGGTCAGCACACGGATCGGTGCGGCAGCCACGATATACAGAAGCCTGACACCTTGATGTTCAGCAGCAAGGTAGTCTTCGGTCAAATCTGCAAGCGCGAGGCTGCCTTGTTCGCCGCTCGTGATCATGTTTGGCAGATAGGAAAGCTCCGTCAACGGGAACCGGCCGGGCGTCAGACCATGAAGATGATACGCCAGGTCCGCGGCCCCGCTGCGTGCGATGTCGTATTGCGCGGGCGGCGGCCCCATCTGTCCGGCCGGGAAAATCTCGATCATCAAGCGGCCCTCTGACAATTCGGCCACTTCATCGGCCCAACGTTCGAGTTCGAGCGACATGATATTCTGGGGGGGAAGGAAGGTTGATAGTGAAAGGGTGATCGCGTCTTGTGCCTGCGCTGTCGCGCCCCAAACCATCACTGCTGTAGCCGCAAGGGCCCCTGAAATTCTAAACACTTTTCTCTCCCTGATTCGCTTGTTGCCGTCACCTCAAATTTAGGAAAGTAACTTGACTATTGTCAATGCTACTGTTTACCTGCAGCTATGCAGGGCAGGAGAAACACCACATGGAAGCCAATACAAAATCCCGTCGACATTATCCCGAAGCAGTGTACGACACGCGGTCTTTGGGGTTCCCCCAAGCCGTGTCGGGGCGCGGTGGGCGCCTCGTTGTGACCGCTGGACTGGTGGGATGGGACAAACAGTTCAATCTGGAAAACGACTTCGGATCACAACTGCATCAAGCGATGGAAAACCTGGCCGAGGTGATGGCCGATGCGGGCGTCGCGGACGGTGATATCCTACATGTCCGCATCTATGTTGTTGGCCTCACTCAAGACCACCGCATCATCGTGGGCCAGGAACTCGACAGGCAGTATCCCGACCGCGACCTTCGCCCGGGAACATCGCTGATTGGAATATCGGCTCTGGCACGGGACGATCTGCTTGTCGAAGTCGAAGGAACCGCAATCTGCGGGTAACAGGTCAGCTGTTGCGCAGTTTGGCCAGCGCCTTGCTGGTCAGGGCAAAGTCTTCGGACCCGACGACATTTGAAAACTCCTGTTCGATTTCCGCAATCATCTGGCGGGATCGTGTGATCAAATCCTGGCCCCGTCGAGTGAATTTCACGATCTTGGACCGTCGGTCCGTGGTTGAGGGTTCGATCACGACAAGGTCACGCTCGGCACAGGCAACGGCGATCTGGCTGGCGGCTTGTTTGGTATACCCTGCCCTCGCGGCTATTTCGCTGACAGTGGTGCCCTCGTCATCGACATTGCGCATGAGTTGCAGATGCACGATACGGACATCCTGAAACCCATTGCCTTCAAGTTGTTTGTGCAGCTTGGTCTCAAAGAGGCGAAGTGTATCGAGAAGCAGGCGCCCGAAATTTTCCTGCCTCCAAGTAGCTGATTTTTCTGCTGACACCTACATCTACTCCGATCGCGGCTAACACTACTATGATCGCTTGGGCCAAAAGCCTGACCATATCAATAGCCGCTGATGCCGAGGTTTTGAAGCGGGCTTGCGCCCGGCTTCACTGAACGGTCGGCATGCCCTGCAGCGACGTGTAGCTGCGACGAGCATACAGCAAAGGCGCGTTGTCGCTTTGGCGTGTCGCAAGGATCAGGCCGCACAAAATCCCGTGCGAGGCCTGTTCCCAAAGCCCCGACACGTGACAGTCGAAGCTGACGACCGCGCCGGTCAGAATTGGGGCTCCGGTCTCAAGTGTCCCCCATGATCCATTCTTGAACCGGTCTTCCATGGGACTGCGTGCAAAGGCATCTGCCAGATCGCGATCCCCGGAATGCAGGACGTTGACCGCAAAAGTCCGCGTTGCGCACAGCGCCGAATAACTGCGCGTCGATCGGTTCACGCAGACCAGCAATTGCGGCGGTGACGCTGACAAGGAACACACGGCCGTGGCGGTAAAGCCGATGGGACGGTCGCCCTGACGTGTGGTCACGATCGTAACCGCACCCGGCAACAACTGCATGGCGGCCGCGAATTCCTCGACCGGGATGCCGTGGGGGGCGTCAGGTGCCGTCATTGCGTCGCCCCCGCCAGGGCAAAGCTCTGGTCGGAATACCGCAGTCGGACATCCAGTGTCCCCATGTTGACTGTCCAGTGTTCGACCGTGAAGGCACGGACGCCGGCCTGCACCATCGGGTCATCGGCTGCGATCTGTTCCGCATGGGCGCGGTCTCTTGCACGCACGACGAACAACCCCCTGCCCTCCATCTCGCCCTCGGGGGTACGGATCGGTCCGGCCGCGAACAGCAGACCGCTCCGCTCAAGGCTCTGGGCATAGGCGAAATGATCCTGAAGGTGGGGCTTGAGATCCTCGAAGCGCTTGGGTTTGTGGTAATGCACCAACCAGAGTTGAAGACCCAGAAGCGTTTGCGTTGCGCGTTCGATCTCGGTGGCGGTCTCGGTCATGCCGGCACCACGTCTAGAGCGGCCTCCTCTCGCAGGGGCGCCATGACCTCATCCGCATAGAGGCGCAGGTTTTCACGCGTCATATCGGTTGGCATCATCCCGAAATGCATCATCGGCAGCAGATGACCCAGGCCGATTTCATCGCGCGCCATACGAGCCTGCCGCCGAACGGTTTCGGGACTTCCGATATGGACCATACCCAGTTCCATGATGCTTTCGATGGTTCGCCGTCCCGCACCGGGGCGCGGCTTCATGATCTGAACCATCGCTTCGGCCGGCACATAGCCGGGCGGGAACAACAATTCAGGCGTCATCGCCATGAAATCATTGAACAACGTCTCAAGATGCGGTCTGGCAAGATCAATGGCTTCCTTGTCGGTACGTGCCACGAAGGTCGGCACGGCCCATCCCAGCTGTTCGGGCTGCGCCTCATAGCCATGCACCTCGCGCGCGGCTTTCTTGTAGGCCAACAGGTTCGCCTTGATCTGTTGATAGGGGCTGTTGAAGAACTGAAGGTAGGTGTAGCGGCGATCCGGGTGGGCCGCCCACTCGATCATTTGAGGATTGCCGCCGGACGGGATCCATATCGGCGGATGCGGATCCTGATAGGGACGCGGAAACAGGCTGAAGTGACGGCACTCGTAATACTTTCCTTGAAACGAGATCATGTCATCTTCGGTCCAGCTCAGCTTGATGAGGTCATGGGCCTCGTAAAACCTGCGATTGGACTCAACCGGGTTCACGTTCGATGAGTGGTATTCGATGCCGATGCCACGGACCATTCCGACATTGAGCCGCCCGCGTGTGAGATTGTCGAGCATCGCCCATTCCTCGGCAATGCTGAGCGGATTGGGCACCAGCGGAAGCGCCCGCCCCAAGATCGAAATGCGACCTCTCTTGATGCGCTGAGAGAGAGCACCGGCCAGGACGTTTGGGGCCGGCATCAGGCTGTGGGGGGTTTGATGGTGCTCATTCACACACACGCCATCATAGCCCAGCTCATCGGCATAGCTCAGTTCGTCAAGGTAGGTGTCGTAGAAATCCGCGCAGGTCTCGGGGTCGAACCGGTGCTTGTGGAACATCCAAAGGGTCTTTTGCCCCTTTTCCCTGAATTTCAGGTCGATGTCCGCATAGGGCAAAAAGTGAAAAACATGGAATTTCATGAGCTTACCTCCAGGAATTCATCAACGGCCGCGCGGTACTCGTCGGGTCGTTCAAGGTGCGGAACGTGGCCGCAATCATCAAGTTCGATCAGGTCGCTGTCGGGCAGAAGACCGCTGAACTCGCGACCAAACGCGACCGGGAAAAGACCGTCTTGCTTGCCCCAGATAAAAAGGGTCGGCGTGTCGATCCGCCGGACCCATTTGTTCAGCGCCGGGCCAATCCAACGGGGCGACCAAACCAGGCGGGCAGTCGTCTCGCGGGATCGATGCAGGGTCAGGGCATGCGCCTCATCCGAATTTGCAGCCAGAAACATCTGCCGTAGATCGTCGGATTGAAACAACTGTTCGGCCGTTTCCTCTTTCGACCAGACGAAATTGTTGCCCGCGAAACCATCGGTACCCCTGATACCACCCGGAGCCACGAGAACGAGCCGGTGGAAAATCTGCGGCGACCTGATGGCCATCTCGCCGGCAATCCAGCCGCCAAGGGAATGACCAACAACCCGGACATCCCGAAGCCCCCACGCCGAAAGCGCGACCAGATACAAGTAGGCCAGGTCTTCGACGGCCTCCAGCCAATCGGGGCAGCGCGATCCGTCGAATCCCGGATGGTTTGGCAAGATGACGTCGAAATGCTCGGAAAGCCGTTCGAATTCTCCGGCCCACATATCGGGCCCGCCTGCTCCGTGCAGGATGAGCAAAGGGCTTCCCTTGCCCTTGCGCGCATAGCTGAAGCCCATGTCGCCAAACGCGAACTTGTCCTCGAATTTCAGTGCCAATGGTGATCCTCCGTGTTTTCCGCGGCGTGTTTAGGGCCCGGCTGGGAAAAGGCTTTGGGCGTTGCCGTCAAAAACCCACCTGCTGTGCTCCCTTGGTTCTCAAAAGGGCGCGCGTCTCTTCAGGTGTTGCCACCTCGATCGACAGGTCGCTGAGGTTGCGCCTGATTTTTGCAACCTGTTCGGCATTCGACTGCGAAAGCTTGCCCTTCGAGATGTACAGATTGTCTTCCAGTCCGACGCGCACATGGCCACCGGACACGGCGTTGACGACCGCAAACCCCATCTGATGCCGCCCCGCGGCAAGAACCGACATCTGGTAGTCGTCCCCGAACAATCGATTGCAAATCGAGCGGGCGTTCATGAGGTTTTCAACTTCGGGTCCTGCCGCCCCAAGGATGCCGAATATCGACTGGATGAAGAACGGCGGTTTCACGAGACCTCGGTCCGCGAAATGGGCAAGGTTGTAGAAATGACCGGTGTCATAGCACTCGAACTCGAAGCGGCAGCCGGTCTCGGACAGATCGGAAATCACGCTTTCGATCTGGGCGAAGGTATTGGACAGGATGAAATCGCGGGTCCCTTCCAGATAGGGCTTTTCCCAATCATGCTGGAATGCGGCGACCCGCGCCGCCGCACCCGAGATGTTGAAATTGAAAGAGCCCATGTTGAGCGATGCGATTTCGGGCCGCGCCCAGCGCGCAGCCGCAAGCCTTTGGTCCAGCGTCATGCCAAGCCCGGCCCCCGTCGTGATGTTGAGGATCGCGTCACATCGCTCGGCGATCTCCGGCAGGAACCGCTGGAAGATCCGGGCATCCTGAGACGGCGCACCAGTTTCCGGGTCGCGCGCGTGCAGATGAAGGATCGCCGCTCCGGCATGTGCGGCTTCGACCGCACTTTCTATGATCTGCTCGGGTGTTATCGGCAGATAGGGCGACATTGACGGGGTATGAATTGACCCCGTCACGGCGCAACTGATGATAACCTTGGACGGAACTCGCATCGCCGTTGTGCCCCTCACAGGACCGGCATGGGCAAACGGGCATCCATCGCGAACGAGGGCGGGAATTCTCCGGCATAGGCGCGCCGCTGAACTTCCGTGATGTCCATGCCTTCGCGCAGGGCCTGCAACATGGCGGCAGGGTCGATCCCGGATCCGATCGGATTGGCCTTGAAGGCATCCGAATTGCGAATGAAGTCCGTCGACGCGTCCCAATCGCCGAAGTTGTCCGATTGCAGCTCGACGCTGTTGCCATCGGGGTCGACGTAGTAGATCGACGTGGTCAAACCGTGGTCCAGCGCCATGTGCGGCCTGATCCCCATGTCGTCGAGGCGCTCCCACGCTTCCAGCAATTCCTCCAAGGTCCCGAACTCGAATGCCATGTGATGCATTCCCGAATGGGTGATCTTTTCCGGATCGTCCTTGAAATCGGGCGCGGTCAAAAGAGCAATGCGGTGGTTCGCGGCGTCGTTCGAGGCCCATGCGCCACCTTCGAAACGGAAATTGACCTTGAGTCCCACGACGGCGTCATACCAGTCGAGCATTTCCTGCAATCGGGTTGTCTTCATCGTAATATGGTGCAGTACCGGATTGGCGGTTGTTTTGGTCATTGTTCTCTCCCTTTTTCGCGTGGCATGTCATGGTCTGGTTTTTCGGCCGCGACAGTGTTCGCCAAGACTCCGATCCCCTCGATTTCGACCTCGATCCTGTCTCCGGGTCGCATCCAGACAGGCGGCGTTCGCAATGCGCCGACACCGGCCGGGGTACCCGTCATGATCACGTCGCCGGGCAGGAGCGTCAGCGTCTCGCTCAGTGACGCGATCAACATTTCGGCTGAGAAAAGCATTTCCGCGGTATCGGCCCGCTGCATGGCCACGCCGTTGAGCCGGGTCTCCAGCATCAATCCAGAGGCGCCGGGCGGCAGAACTTCCGGGGACACGATCCAGGGGCCGAACGCGCCACTGCGGTCAAAGTTCTTGCCCATCATCCATTGGCTGCTGCGCAATTGGAAATCGCGCACGCTGCCGTCATTGAAGATGGAAAATCCGGCGATGTGACGCAAGGCATCCTTGGCTTCGATGCGGCGGCCAGGGCGGCCGACAACGATGGCAAGTTCTCCTTCGAAATCGAACTGGTCCGACGCCTCGGGTGCAACCAGGGCATCGTCGTGCCCCACGATACTGCTGGCATAGCGCGCAAAGACCATCGGATGTTCAGGCGGCGCATGACCCGCCTCGGATCCATGGGCACGGTAGTTCAGGCCGACACAGAATATCCGTGCGGATTTTTCGAGAGGCGGAAGAAAGTCCAATTCAGCGATCTCGACCACCGGTGCATGATCGAAGACCGTGTCAAATGTTCCGTACCCGTCGAGCCGTGATTGCAAGATGCGGACCGGGCTGGAATAGCCCCAATCATCTTCCGCGAACAAAGCGGCGCGGTATTGGTCGATCTCGCTTGCGACGCAGCGGCGACCTTCGTGTTCTACCAGGGCAAGTTTCATTTCGGCCTCCCACCCGCATTTAGGCAAGTAACTTGACTATTGTCAAGCTATCCCGTTGCCCCTGCAGACAGGTGCCCTGCCCGACCGCTTCAAACGGCGATTTCGGGCCAATTCGAACCGGTCTCTGCCTGCCCATCGACCCCGCCCTTCATGCGGTGCCAAGGCCAAGTCATCGCGAATTCTGGCTGTCGTGAATGGGCAGGGCATATTGCCGGGCCTGTCACGGGCGTTGATGATGGACGCGGCCGATGCCCGTCAGGCCCCGCCCCACAAACAACTTGCGCGCGCCACGCGCCATGAGCCCCATGCCGGTCCGACACGGCACAAGCTGATCGTGCCCTTCGATGGTAGGTTGAAGCACGGGATCGGCGGCAGGCACATGTCAGCCAGCGCATCACCGCGCCGGATGCGTGAAAGCCCCGATCCGGGATCCGGCGTCCGGACGGGATGGAATGCCGCGATGGTCCGCCCTGTATGTGCTAGCCCGTGAAATAGGCGTATCTTTCGGGGTTCTCCGAGCGGGATGGGGTCGCGGCAGCCATGAATAATTGAAGGAGTTGCCCGCTGCGGCGCAATCCAGGTGACATGTCCGGGGCGTCAAGCCGGGCCGTCGCATCGTCGGCCGCGCGTCTGTAGCCGTCCATCTGTTC
>CAYWTM010000001.1:132631-179406 GCA_964460185.1 uncultured Roseicyclus sp.
CCGGAAAGGATCAATCTACCGCCGGCCTGACCCCACCCCGGCCCCCTCAAGCGCCCGAAGCGCGAAGATCGTCGTCATCGTGCCGGATCCGAAAACAGCCTGCTGGTTCGTGCCAAGGGTGAAGCACGGGATCGGCGGCCAGGATCCATCCGCCAGCGCCTGCCGGCTGAGCAGGCGCTTGAGCGCGGCCACCCGGACCGGATCTGTCGCGGTCCCGGGGATGGCGGCGTCGATGCTGTCGGCGGCTATGGCAAGCTGGGCAAGCCGCAGCGGATTGCGGCGCACACTGCCCTCGCCCCGGTCGACCCCATCGAGAAACGCCGCGATCCGGGCGCGCACCAGCGCGGGATCGATCGCGGAGGCGGCCTCTGCCGGGAACTGCAGGAAGACCTCGGCCAGGAAGCACAGGAATGTCTCGCCATAGGGGTAATAGCGCGTGCCGCCGGTCTCGACCTGCTGCAGATCGTCAAGATGCGCGGCGATAAAGCGCCAGTTCGCGGCGACGATATCGCCGACCTGCATCGTGTCGCTTCGCCCGACCGGCCCGGTGGCGTCGGCGTCGCCGCCGAATTCCTGCAGCGTGATGATGTCGTCCAGCCGCAGCAGCCCGCGCTGCAGCGCCAGGAGCACCGGCGGCATCGCGTTGACCACGGCCACGGCATCATGCTTGCAGCCCCGGAACGCCGCGCCGGACGCCGCGCCCCCCTGCTGGACCCGGACGAAGGTTTCATCCTCGAAATAGGTCTTGAACACGCCCCGGACGAGCGCACCCTGACCGGCCTTTTCGGGCGCGTGGTTGGCCTCTGCCGACAGGTCGCGGACCGCCGCGCTGGCCAGAAGCTCGCGCGCGCCGGCGGCAAGGTCGTCGTCGTCGATGGCACCGCACCCGTGCAGCCCCGTGAGCGCGACCCCCGTGCAGTCGGTATCCGAGGCAAATCCCGTGGTCCGGAAAAAGAGAAAACGCATCAGGTCCGGCGCAAGCCGCCCGTAGCACAATACGTCATGGGCCCAGATATCTTGCAGGCACGACAGCTTGAACGCGTTGGCATGGGACGACCCGCCTTTCAAGACCTTGAGCGCAAGCATCGCGGTGAAATTCTCGGCCGTCAGGGCGGTGCCCAGCCGGCTGGCGAATTTCGGCAAGACCCTCGCTTGCCAAACCCTGACCTGGTCTTCCGGCATCGCGGGCGGAAAGATGCCTGCCGCCACCTCACCCAGGCTGATCGCAGGGCGGAACTCAGGATCAAGGGCGATGCTCGATTGCAGACCGTGGTCACCCAGGGTGCACAGGCTCAGATAGCGATAGCCGTCACGGATCGCACGTGTTGTCTGGTCGTCCAGGCGCGCGAAAGCCGCCTGCACGGCCGGTTCCGCGATGGCCGGGGCGTGGCCCTGCCCCGACCCACCGGTCCCGGCCCGCAGCGCCGCGAGGATCGAAGACTGACTCTGGCCCGCCGCCAGCAGGGTGACCCTGTGCCGCCTCGCCAGCGGAAGGAAGCCATCCACACCCTTGGTCGACCTGTCCTGGGCGGCCAGGATGATATCCTTGCCCGCCATGATCGCCGCCCTGACCGACTGTCGGTCGTTGGATGCGGCGCTATCGACGATGATGGTGTGTGCCGATGCGTAGCGCGCCACATCCAGGACACCGGCCGGACCGGCCCTCAGCATTGGGGTCAGTTCGGCGGCTGATATGGCATCCTCGAGATCGTCAAGTTGGTCTGCGTCAGAGATCGCCACGATCTCGGGCCGAAACTGCGCGATCTGCGTTGCAAGGAGCGAAAGATTTGTTCCGGCGCTCAACCCGACCACCCGAAACCTTTTGGGATTCTCCCGCACAATTTTCAATGCCTGCAAGCCAAAAGGCCCGGTGCTTTCCAGGATGGAAATATTCCTAATTGGCATCAAACACCTCCTGAAACCCCGCCACCACGGTTTCAGAAACGGCGATTCCCCGCGCGGAGTCATTAAATTTTTCCCGCGAATGCATAATTTCGATAAAAATGACGGCAATTTAATAAAATATGCACAGGAATCAATCAAAGCGGCGGGTTGGCGTTTCTTGAATTCCAATTGCGGGGCGATCGAAACGGAGCGTCGGGCAAATCCATTTTCCCCGACCTTGAAACTGTCGGCCCAATGGATCAGCAGCCAATTCTGCAATAAAACTGACGCTGGCGCCTTGACATGAATCCCGTCCATCAGACGTCATGCCGACAATTCGCTTTTTGAGGGACCGGACAGAAACACAGGGCACAAAGCTTGCCGCCAATGCCTGGCGTCTGCATGAGAGACATCGACGCCGCGCAGATGGCATGCATCAATCGCAATGCGAACCGATAGCGGAAACCGGGAACAAAGCATCGCCGCCCGACGCAAGATCGAGGGCCTCGTTTTCGATGGGCTTGGGGCGCGAGCGGTTCCGTCTGCCAGATCGCTCGCCTGCGCCCTGCCCTACCTCAAGCCGGGTTTCCCCTGCATGACCCGCCAGTATCACACAACATCTGACAGGCCTGACAAGGCAGCCTTTCGGGCAATGCGGAATGCACCGGGCCGTGACCAGCTTTCCAGTAGCAATTGACGCAACCTTTCATGGTCCGGTGTCGGCATTGCGGCCTCCGAAAGCCTGCGGACAATTCGCGAGGCCCGTGTGCCTTCATTCGCCACGAACAGCACATCATCCAAGTTGTCCAGATCAGCCAATTCCCGAACCGGCCGACCGGCGCGCTGCATGGGTTGACCGGCGCGGTCGAGATAGACCCCATCCCCGGATCTTGCCGGAATTGCGCTGCGATGGACGGCGAGCACCTGCCAATCCGGGCTGAATACCGGCGCCCCCGAACTGCCCTGATCGGTATCACCGCTATACCAGCAAAACCGGTCATCGTCGCTGTTGTTCCCCCGGTCCACAAAATGACTGTTGTGCACCACCAGAGACTTTGCCCGCCCCTGGGGATGCTGAATGATGCTGACCGGGGTCTGCGCCGAGATCGTCTCATCGCGTGCGGAAAGCACGTGCCAGCCAAAATGTTCGACCGGCGGCTCGACCCCTGTGAAATCCACGACCGAGCATATCGCGAAGTCATAGTCCTCGTCGCGAAAGAAAAAGGTCGCCGGATCCAGGCTATATTCCCGGATCGGCACCGGTGATCCGAGCGTGTGGGTCTCGAAATCCAGTTGAAATACCATATCGCTGGCTTCTGCCGCACTGTGCAAACAATGTGCGGCGGTCATCATCAGCCCCAAGCCGACCAGGAAACCCGTGGAAAACCCCTCACTCCCGTCCCAAATCCGGCCTACCGACCGTTTGGCAAGCAACCCAGCCTCCAGGAATTCAATGGAGACTATATCGCTCGAGGGTCCAATGCGGCGTTCCAGAAGAGATGCTTGCCGCCCTACCGGGGTTGATCCGCGCAGCTCGGAGGGGTCTTCTCGTGCATCAATCCCCAGTATTCGGCGGCTTTCCGCCATGATTTCCATTTCCGCTTCGCGTATCTGGGAGAGATGTCCTTGCAGCCTCTGACTAGAGTGCTCCATTCGTCGGATCGAGGTTCGGTCTGGATTTTTGGCCATTTTCAGTATAAGTGGATTCCGAACAATAAAGTGATACGCCATATACATACACCAGTTGTGTCGCGAGTCATGCCAGAGAGTTCAGCAATTACATATGACGAATTTCTCCGCCGGATGCGGGATGCCGATGTGCCGGATGCGGATTTGCGGGACTACGTCGACATCGTGCGTGGGCAAGGTGGATTGGATTTCGAGGTCCGCCCGAACGCAAACACGGTCAAGATGACAGCGGCAGAGACCGAACTCGAGAATGCACTTGGCATCGGGAATGGCTTGGCGAGATTCAGACGGCGTTTGCGCTTCTTTCACAATGCGGAGCGTTATCCGGATCGCCCTGTCCTGGTGGAAGAGGGCGACAGCTGGCATCAGTTTCCCTTCCTGATCGAAGATGTGATCGACAAGATCACGCCGCACTACAACATCTGGTCGCTTAGCGCGGCGGGGGCGACGCTTAAGGATATGGTTTCCGGGAAGCCAAGAAAGGGCGGCTTTGAGTTTCTGAAGGAACTTCGCCGAAAAAGGTCGACAGTAGCCGCGTTCGCCTTTTCGGGGGCTGGCAACGATATCATAGGCGAGCATCCTGAAACGAGGCACCCGATGCTTGCGGACTTGTTGCGTGACTTCAACGGAAATGCCGGAGATGTCGCGGGACACATCAATGCCGCAGAAGTGAATGCGCGCATGGCCGAGTTGTCGCTGGGGTATAGTCGAATTGTGCGCCTTGTCCGCGAAGAACCGGGACTCGAAGACCTCCCGATAGTCTTTCATGGATACGATTATCCGTTTCCCTACCCTTTCGGCGCAGACGACCCGCGCTCTCCGTCCTACGCTGACAAGGACCAATGGCTCGGCCGCGCATTTTCCGCACGAAACATCAACGAGCCGCAATTGCGCCGGGATATCCTGGTTCGTTTGATTGACCAGCTTTACGATATGCTCGCTGCAATTCGTGATGCACCGGGTCAGCGCAACATCCATATCGTCGATTGCAGAGGGGCGATGCCCCGCGTCACTGACTGGAATGACGAGATTCACGGTACATCGGCCGGCTTTGAAGAGGTGGGCCGCCGCTTCAGGGCCGTGATCGGTTCGGCGATCGGACAGACTTGAACCCCGGGGGTCACTGCTATGGCTGATGCAGAACGGCAAAAAGTAGGCCCGCGTGTGGTCGTCTTTTTTGCCTCTCTCTTGCTGGCCGTCGGATTGATCCTGATCTTCTTGCCGCTCATCGCCTTTTGGCAATACCTGCTTCCCGACGAGGGCGTGGATGAAGGACGCTTCGTTCAGGTTCTGATGCTGTCCCCTGTTCTTGTCATGGCCGGGACACTGTGTTCGTTTTTATCCGTCATCGTACTGTTCGACCGGATCATTGGCATCAAGGCGATTGCGGCTGGTAACCTGAAGTGGGCGAACGCGGAGCTTCCAGTCAGGATCGAAGGGTTCGTACTGGCTTTCGTCGCCCTGATTGTCGGCGTGGCGCTGTTTTGGCCAAAGCTCGAATGGGATGACTACCGAGAGAACCAGATTGCCTTCCAGGAATTGCTGAGCGATCACGCAGAAGAGATTGCGGCGCTGGAAGGACGGGTGCGCGAACTCGGTTCAGAATTGGAACGTCAGGGGGACGGGCTCAGCTCGGCCCGGAGCGAACGCGACCGGTATTATGGCCAAAGCACCGCATATCGGACGATACTGACCGGCGCGAATACCTCGGCGGAAGACTGGGAAGTCATGCGGCTTCAGGTCGAATGCAGCCCCGGCGACGAATACTGGGTCAACTGGGGCCGGGAGACGGAACGAGGTTGGCAAAGTTCCATGTTCAGGGGCGACGGGGCCGATTTCCCCGGACTGCGGTATCATCCCAACAGCCCAAGGTTTTTCCTCGAGTTGGACCATGTGAGATTCCTCGTCATCACGCTCGATTTCGACGCTCATGGATTGTTCGCGCGCATCCAGCCGACCGGGGACCATTCGTTGAGCGACCTTTGCGAAATGACCCGGAGTCGCGAACGAGAAGAAGCGCTCTTGTCGGACGAGGCCGATCAACAGCGCCTGGGCCTGAGCGAGACCGCATCAAGGGAGGCAGATCAATGAGGTTTGTCTTGGTGCTTGCGGTGGGACTTGCACTCGCCCCTCTCGACGGGACCGCCCAAGACTTTTCAGCACTGCTGGACGACGACAAAGCCGATGTGCTCATCGATCAGCTGCCGAGCGACGAGCGACACCTGGCGGTACGGGCGCTGGCGGGCCGATTGGATACCGAAACCTACCGCACGGCGCAGATATTGTGCGCGATCCGGCCATGGACAACAGGCGACCCGGACCGGGATGACGCCCTGCAGACCGAGGTGTGGCGGCACATGAGCCGCGAGACCAGCGGGGAGGCAGATGGGTTCAGATGGCTCGATTGCGCCGCCGCGAACCGGGACGGTTGGTATCGCGCATCATCACTGGATCCGATGTTCAACGTGAGGCAAGCAATGTGTTCCGGGTGGCTGGGCCACGAGACGGCGGGTCTGAACGTTCGCACCATTGCGACGGGTATGGACGAATTCGGCGACCGGCTGGAGGTGGGGATACGAGCCGCATTCGAAGGGCAGGAGCACAGCCTCCACTCTTTCTACCCGGTCCGAAATGCATTGCGCATCGCCAATCTCCGGGCCGCGCTTGCGGTAGAGGTCTGGCGCAATGATCCGGAGCGATCACGCAGTATCCTGCGCGAGGCAGCAACATCCCTTGAGACGACACTGCGGCAACTCGATGTTGCCCGGACAAGAAATGGATGGCGCCTCTACAACGACCTGGAATTTCACTCGGCACTTTATTCGTGGCTGTCAGACGGCGATGAAGACAGCGTTGCGCGACTGCGGGCGTTTCTCGAACCGGAACCGGTGTTGAACAATCCCCGCCTTGCACCAGCGATTTCGCCTGAAATACTCGACGAGATGCCGGTGGATTTCGTCGACATGATCTACATCGAACGCCTGCTGCCGGGGGCACAACTCGTGCGAGAGGATCAACAAGACGGAATTGCGGCGCTTGACGATTTGGAATGTGACCAATGGCATCGTCGCTCCTACGATCCCGTCGCCCTTGCCGAAACGGTGTTGGCATGCGCAGACACGAGGCACGACATCGTGGCGTTCGATACCTGTCTGGTGCCGTTCGAGGCTACGGATTGGACGTTGCAATATGCATCTGCCCGCAACCTTTCCGAACCGCAGATCCAGAACGAGAAACAAAGGATCGAAAGACTGGTCGAAGAAGTGCTGGGGCGAATTCCGAACGAAACCGCTTCCGGCATGGAATCACTGCTTTTGCCTGTTCAAGTTGAAAGGTTCGGATCGCGGGTCGTGTTTGTTGCCCCGGGGGAACTGGCGACGAGCCAACGGGAGTTCCTTGACACAGTATTCGACCGGCGTAGCTCTCTCGATCCGCTTTTCAGGCGCCCGCGAGCCTATTGAGGGGTAAGGACGGCGGCGGATTTCTGTAAACCGTGCGGACGCCAACATCGGAGCATCGCCCCTTTTCGTCGACGATCATGCAGATCCGGTTGATCCGCGCGCCCGGTCCTCGCCGCACGCCAGCCACCGGCACGCTGCCTCGCCTCGGGCAAGGTTCGTCCGACAAAACCCGCCAGCCAGCTTTCCGCGCCGTCGCAAGACAAGCCACTGTGGCCGGACCTGGTGCCAGTATGTCCGGGCAATGCCCTTGGGCGTCATCCGGAGTGTCCGTGCTCTTGATACCCTGCAGACAGTGAAACGATGCGCTCAAGATCTTGCGCACGAAGCGGTGTGCCGTTCGCGGCCATGGATGACGAGGCAAGCGCATCCGCGGCGATGTCCTCCAGGTCTGCCCCCTTCAGACCGGTCAGCAACGGCAGCTTTGGAACACCCCAATCGTTCAACAGGCCTGCGATGCCCGCCACCTCGTCGCCCGTTGCATCGGTCGCCATGCCGGACAGCCACGACAGCACCTCAAGATGCCGATCCATAGCCAGTCCCTCCACCTGCCGTTGTTCCATGTTGACCTGGAGGGTCGCACACAGAAGACGCCCACACACAAGGCCGTGTGGCGCGTCGGGGAACCGCCCGCCGATCACACCCGCAAGGCCGTGCACGGCCCCCAGTCCGGCGTTGGTCAGGGCCAGGCCACCGAACAGGCTGACCAGGGCCAGATCGTCGCGCGCATCGGCGCATTCCCCCTGTGCCAGACGGGCAAGCGCGCGTGTGCCAAGGGGGATCGCATGGCGGCACAAGGCATCGGTATAGGAATTCGCCCGAGACGACAGATAGGGCTCGATCACCTGAACCAAGGCGTCCAGGCCAGAGCCGAAGGTGATACCGGCAGGCGTTCCGTCGGTCAGCGCCGGGTCCACCAGTGCGACATCTGCAATCATGGAAGTGTCGCGCAGGCTGATCTTTTTCCGTGTTTCGGGCACGGAGATGACGGCATTGCGCGTCACCTCGGCCCCGGTCCCGGCGGTTGTGGGGATGGCGACGAACGGCAAGGGAGCCGCGTCCAAGGCACGACCACCGGTGACATATTCGGATGCCGGATGCTGCGCCGGCACAAGGGCCGCGACAGCCTTGGCAAGGTCGATGACACTGCCGCCGCCGACGGCAACCAGCACATCGCACCGGGCGACACGCGCAATTCTCGCAGCATCCGTCACGTCCGACAAATACGGTTCCCGGGTGCAGAACAGTTCCGTTACCACCGCGCCGGCCTTTTGCAGGTCTTCCCGGAAGACATCGCACCAAGAGGCGGATCTGCCACGCACCAACATGATCCGCCGGCCAAGCGCCATGACCTTCGGCACAGCGCGGTCAACGCATCCGCGCCCGAACGACAGGTCACGGGGCTGAAGGATCGAGAATGGCTTTTGCGTCATCATGATCGCCCTCTTTCCAAAAGAATCCGGGGCCCCGCGTTGGGGCCCCGGACAGCGTGTCGGCCAAAGCAATTGCTTCAGGCCCACAATGAGAAGCCGTGGCTTACTGCCAGGACTGGATCAGTTCGTCATAGCTGACGGTGATCGGTGTTTCGTCCTCGTTCTCCAGCCGGGGCTGCGGTGCGCCGGGCTGCGACAACCAGAACTCCGGGTCCATTTCCTCGTTCAGAAGCGGACCGAGATCGCCCTGTACCCCAGCACGCTCAAGACGGGCCAGAACGGCTTCCTGCTGCGCACAAAGGTTGTCAAGCGCCTCTTGTGCGGACAGTGCACCGGACGACGCATCGCCGATGTTCTGCCACCAAAGCGGCGCCAGACGCGGGTAATCAGGAATGTTGGTGCCGGTCGGCGACCACTGGGTACGGGCGGGCGAACGGTAGAATTCGACCAGACCACCCAGAAGCGGGGCACGCTCGGTGAAGCTGTCGTGCTGAATGGTCGACTCGCGGATGAAGGTCAGGCCCTGATGGGATTTTTCCACATCCACCGTCATCGAGGTCACGAACTGCGCATAAAGCCACGCGGCCTGTGCCCGGTCGACGGGTGTCGACTGCATCAGCGTCCAGGAACCGGCATCCTGGTAGCCGATCTTCTGGCCTTCACGCCAATAGACGCCATGCGGGCTGGGTGCCATGCGCCAACGCGGGGAGCCATCGTCATAAAGGACCGCTTCCGCGCCTTCGCCGACCATGGAGGCGGTAAAGGCGGTGTACCAGAACATCTGCTGAGCAATCACCCCTTGAGCGGGCAGCGGGCCCGCCTCGGAGAAGTTCATGCCAGCGGCTTCGGGTGGGGCGTAGTTGTTCAGCCAGTTGGTGTAGCTTTCGATGGCATAGACCGCCGCCGGGCTGTTGGTGGCACCGCCACGCGCAACGCACGATCCGACCGGACGGCTGTCCTCGTTCACGCGAATACCCCATTCATCAACGGGAAGGCCGTTGGGCTCACCGATGTCGCCCATGCCAGCCATGGACATCCACGCATCGGTGAAGCGCCAGCCCAGGGATGGGTCGCGACGACCATAGTCCATGTGACCGAAGACCTCGACACCGTCGATTTCACGGCCGGTGAAGAACTCGGCGATATCCTCGTAGGCGGACCAGTTGACCGGAACACCCAGTTCGTATCCGTACTGTTCCTGGAAATCGGCCATGATTTCGGGGTCCGTGAACCAGTCGTACCGGAACCAGTAGAGGTTCGCGAATTGCTGGTCGGGCAACTGGTAAAGCAGCCCATCTGGTCCGGTCGTGAACTCAAGCCCGATGAAATCATCGAGGTTCAGGTTCGGGTTGGTGACGCTGGCGCCTTCGCCTGCCATCCAGTCGGTCAGGTTGCGGGCCTGCTGGTAGCGCCAATGGGTGCCGATCAGGTCACTGTCGTTGATATAGGCGTCATAGATGTTTTCGCCGGTCTGCATCTGGGTTTGCAGACGCTCGACCACGTCACCTTCGCCGATCAGGTCATGGGTGACGCTGATGCCGGTGATCGCCTCGAACGCGGGCGCCAGCACGTTGGCCTCGTATTCGTGGGTGGCGATGGTTTCCGAAACCACGCGGATCTCCATGCCCTGGAAAGGTGCGGCGGCATCGACGAACCACTGCATTTCGGCTTCCTGCTCGGCCCGTGTCAGAGCGGAGCGTTCGATATGTTCGTCCAGGAATGCGATCGCCGCATCCATGTCCGCGAAGGCCGGGGTGGCCAGCAGCCCCACGGTCAGCGCGAGGGCTGAGGTTGTTCTAAGGGTCAAGTTCATCATGTCCTCCCTAAGGTTTTGGAACTCGGTTGGTGTTTTGGCACACCTCGGGCAAGGACCCCGCGGCACGCCGGCTTCTCTTGGTGGTGCCTTGTCAGACCCAACGGAAAACCGCCGCACCGTACACAAGGCATGCCAGCAGCGCATAAGGCTGCGGGCCGACCTCAAGGCCCAGCCAGGCGAGATTGATAAAGGCTGAGCCCAGAAGCGTGATGAACAGGCGGTCACCACGGGTCGTTTCGATCCGAAGCACACCGACACGCGGCGTTTCGGGATACTTGATCGCGAGAAAGGTCATGAAGACCAGGATCGCGGCAATCACCGCAAAGAAAATAGCGGTTTCAGTGGTCCATGCCATCCAGGCCATTGAATTTACTCCTTTCCTTTCGGGTCAGACGCGGCCCAGGGCAAAGCCCTTGGCGATGTAATTGCGCACGAAATAGATCACGAGCGCGCCGGGGATGATCGTGAGCATTCCGGCGGCCGCCAGAACCCCCCAATCGACACCCGCAGCACCCACGGTCCGCGTCATGATCGCGGCAATGGGTTTGGCCTCGGTCGCCGTCAGTGTCCGCGACAACAGCAGTTCCACCCACGAGAACATGAAGCAGAAGAAGGCCGTGACACCGATGCCCGAGGCGATCAGGGGCATGAAGATGCGGGTGAAGAAGCGGCCAAAGCTGTAGCCGTCGATATAGGCGGTTTCGTCGATTTCCTTGGGGACACCGCGCATGAAACCTTCGAGGATCCAAACCGCCAGCGGCACGTTGAACAGGCAGTGGGCCAGGGCCACGGCGATATGGGTATCGAACAGGCCAACCGAGCCATAGAGCTGGAAGAACGGCAACGCGAAAACGGCGGGCGGGGCCATCCGGTTGGTCAGCAGCCAGAAGAACAGGTGCTTGTCGCCCATGAAATGGTAGCGGCTGAAGGCATAGGCCGCAGGAAGGGCCACCGCGATCGAAATGACCGTGTTCAAGGTCACGTAGATGATCGAGTTGATATAGCCAACGTACCAGCTTTGGTCGGTCAGGATCGTGCGATAATTCTCGAACGTCAGGTTCTCGGGCCACAAGGTGATCCCGCCCACGATCTCGGAATTGGTCTTGAGGCTCATGATGAGCAGCCAGTAGATCGGCAGCATCAAGAACAGCAGGTAGAGGCCCATGACAAAGGGTTTGGGGCTCAGCCGGGCGCGTCGGACAGAGGTGACTGAAGCAGACATTTACACGCCATCCCTTTTGTCGAGGTTCACCATGATCGTGTAGAACACGTATGAAATCAGGAGGATCACCAGGTAGTACATGATCGAGTAGGAAGCGGCGGGCCCCAGATCCATCTGCCCCAGGGCCATGTTGACCAGGTCGATGGACAGGAAATTGGTCGAGCTGCCCGGACCGCCACCGGTGACCACGAAGGGCTCGGTATAGATCATGAAACTGTCCATGAAGCGCAGCAGAATGGCGATCATCAAGACGCCCTGCATCTTCGGCAGTTCGATATAGCGAAACACTTTCCAGCGGCTCGCCTGGTCGATCTTGGCGGCCTGGTAGTAGGCATCGGGGATCGACTGCAGCCCGGCATAGGCCAGAAGCGCCACAAGCGAGGTCCAGTGCCAGACATCCATCACCACCAGCGTGATCCAGGCATCAACCCAATCCTGCGTGTAGTTGTAATCGATGCCCATCTGCGAGAGCGCGTAGCCCAGAAGGCCGATATCGGCGCGGCCGAAGATCTGCCAGATCGTGCCGACAACGTTCCACGGGATCAAAAGCGGCAAGGACATCAGCACCAGGCAGATCGAGGCCCAGAAACCGCCTTTGGGCATGTTCAGCGCGATCAGAATGCCCAACGGGATCTGAATGATCAAAATCACGAACGAGAAAATCAGCTGTCGTTGCAGACTGTCCCACATCCGGTCCGATTGCAGATTGATCTGGAACCACTCCAGGCCCGCGGGGAAGAAGACGTTGTTTCCGAACGTGTCCTGCACCGAGTAATTGACCACCGTCATCAGCGGCACCACGGCGGAGAAGCCCACAAGCACAAGGACCGGAAGGATCAGGAACCATGCCCTTTGGTTGACGGTCTTGTTCATGCCGCGCTCTCCTGCATGGGCTGCACACGCCAATCATCGGCATAGATGTTGATGCCAGCGGGCGAAAAACTGACGAATGTGCTGTCGGATGGCGGCGTTTCGCCCTCGCCGATGATCGCATCGATATTCTGGCCCGACATATCCAGCCGCACGATCTTGTGGCGGCCCACGTCCTCGACCCGGCGCACGCGGGCGGGGATGCCGGTGTCGCTGGTCCCGAGTTGAACGAACTCGGGGCGCACGCCCAGTTCGATCTTGCCCGACAGATCCCCATAGACCCTGCCCAACGCCACCTCTTGCCCCGCAACCTTGGCGGTCGCGCCGCTGACGGTGGCACCCAGGACGTTCATGCCCGGCGAACCGATGAAATAGCCCACAAAGGTATGTTCCGGACGCTCGAACAATTCCTGCGGGGTGCCCATCTGGACCACGCGGCCATCATACATGACGACGACCTTGTCCGCGAAGGTCAGGGCCTCGGTCTGGTCGTGGGTCACGTAGATCATCGTGTGCCCGAACTCGTGGTGCAGGGCCTTGAGTTGCGTGCGCAACTCCCACTTCATATGCGGGTCGATCACCGTCAGAGGCTCATCGAACAACAGCGCATTGACATCTTCGCGCACCATCCCGCGGCCGAGCGATATCTTTTGCTTGGCATCCGCCGTCAGGCCGCGCGCCTTGCGGTTCAACACGTCTTCCATGCCGATCATCTTTGCGATCTGCTGGACGCGTTGGGCCACATAGCTTGGGTCGGCACCGCGGTTGCGCAGTGGAAAGGCAAGGTTATCGCGCACGGTCATCGTGTCGTAGACGACCGGAAACTGGAACACCTGTGCGATGTTGCGTTGGGCCGTGGGCGCGTCGGTGACGTCTTCGTCGTTGAACAATATCCGCCCGCGCGACGGCATCAAAAGACCCGAGATGATGTTGAGCAGCGTGGACTTGCCGCAACCCGATGACCCCAGAAGGGCATAGGCCTCTCCGTCGACCCAATCGTGGTTCAATTCCTTGAGCGCATAGTCATCCTCACTGGCCGGGTTCGGCAGGTAGGAATGCGCAAGATTGCTCAGCGTGATTTTCGCCATGATCAGAGCTCCTTACGCGGCTGTGGCATAGGACGCGGGCGCAACGAGGCTGCCGTCCTGTGCAAAGATGTAGACATGCGTGGGGTCGAGATAGGCTTTCAGCGCCGTGCCCAGTTCCAGATCGCGCACCCCATGCACAAGGCCGACCCAACGGTCGCCGTGATGATCCAGGTGCACGAACGTCTCTGACCCGGTGATCTCTGTCACGACCACTTTTGTGCGGAACTCGAGCGCATTGGCGGTATGCCGGTCGATCTCGAGATGGTTGGGCCGGAAACCCGCCAGGTAGGTGCCATCCGCAAGCGCCTTGTGGGCGCCCGTGGCCGCCGCGGCCTGCCCATCCCCGAAGTTCAACTGGTCGCCCGCCTTGCGGATCTCCAGGAAATTCATCGGCGGGTCCGAGAACACGCGGGCCGTCGTTGCGTCGACGGGCGCGCGATAGACCGAAGGGGTCAGGCCGAATTGCGTCACGCGCCCCTCCCACAAGGTGGCGGTGTTGCCGCCCAGAAGCAGGGCTTCCTCGGGCTCGGTCGTGGCATACACGAAGATCGCGCCCGATTCCTCGAAGATGCGCGGGATTTCCGCCCGCAATTCCTCGCGCAGCTTGTAATCAAGGTTCGCCAGCGGCTCGTCCAACAAGACGAGGCCCGCGTCCTTCACCAAGGCCCGCGCAAGGGCGCAGCGTTGTTGCTGGCCGCCCGACAGTTCCAACGGTTTGCGCGCCAACAGCGGGGTCAACTGCATCAGATCGGCGGTCTTGTGCACCGCGTCGTCGATTTCCTTGCGCGACTTGCCCATCAGACGCAGCGGCGAGGCGATGTTGTCATAAACGCTCATCGAGGGATAATTGATGAACTGCTGGTACACCATCGCGACCTTGCGATCCTGCACGCGCATGCCGGTCACGTCATCGCCGTTCCAGATGATCCGCCCCGCATTGGGCGCATCAAGCCCGGCCATCAACCGCATCAGCGACGTCTTGCCCGACAGGGTCGGCCCAAGAAGAACATTCATCGTGCCCTTCTCAAGCTCGAGGCTTGTCTGATGAATATGGGTGTCCGCCCCAACCACCTTGGTCACGTTTTCCAAGATCAGGCTCATTTACCGCCTCCAGCGCGTTTGACAGCAGGCGCGGCAGTGTTCACCGCGCGATGCTCGATCATCCAAGCGTTCAATGCCTCAACCTCGGCATGCGTCATGCGCAGGCCCAGTTTGCTGCGGCGCCACACGATATCCTCGGCCGTGCGGGCGTATTCGTGCTGCATCAGCCAAGAGACCTCGGCTGCAAAAAGCGTATGTCCAAAGGATTGGCCCAAATGTGCCACGCTTTGCGCGCGCCCCAGCATATCACGCGCCTCGGTTCCGTAGGCACGGATCAACCGACTGGCCCATGGACCGGTGAGGAATGCATATTCACTGCGCAACTGATCCATCAGGGCCCGCACATCGCCGACCGCGAAATCCCCGCCGGGCAAGGGAACGCCCGCCGTCCATTCGGCGCCCATGTCGGGGAAGGACGGCGCAAGTTCATCCATCGCGGCCTCCGCCAAGCGGCGGTAGGTGGTGATCTTGCCACCAAAGATGTTGAGAAGCGGCGCACCGCCCTGGTTATCGAGTTTGAGCGTGTAGTCGCGCGTCGCGGCCGTGGCCGAGGAGGCGCCGTCATTGTAGAGCGGGCGCACACCTGAATAGGTCCAGACGATATCGTCCGCGTTGATCGGATCGCGAAGATATTCGTTCACGAAATTCAGGAGGTAGTCGCGCTCTTCCTCGGAGCATTCCGGTAGGACAGAGGGGTCCGCGTGTTCGTGATCCGTGGTGCCGATCAGGGTGAAATCCCCCTCATAGGGGATCGCGAAGGTGATCCGCCCGTCCTCACCCTGAAAGAAATAGCACTTGTCGTGATCGAACAGCTTGCGCGTCACGATGTGCGACCCGCGGACAAGACGCACCTGCTCGGCGGAGTTCAGGCCAATCTTGTTTTGGATCAGGTCGCTGACCCAGGGACCGGCGGCATTGACCAGGACCTTTGCGGCAAGGGTGGACCGTGCACCGGTTTCGGTATCTTCAAGCTCCACCTGCCAGATGCCGCGGCTGCGTCGCGCCGCGATGACCTTGGTTCTCGTTCGAATCCGTGCGCCGTTCTCTTCTGCGTCGCGCGCGTTCAGAACCACCAACCGCGCGTCATCTACCCAGCAATCGGAATATTCGAATGCCTTGGCGAACCGCGCCTGCAGCGCCCGCCCCTCGGGGGCATTGCGCAGGTCCAGTGTCTTGGTGCCCGGCAAGATATCCCGGCCACCCAATGTGTCATAAAGGAACAGCCCGAACCGGATCAGCCAGGCGGGCCTGCTGCCCCGCATCCAGGGCATGATCGCCCCAAGCAGCCGCGAGGCGGGTGTAGCGCTCTCGAAGCGCATGTCGCGATGATAGGGCAGGACAAACCGCATCGGCCAACTGATGTGCGGCATGGCACGCAGCAAGGTTTCGCGCTCCATCAGCGCCTCGCGGACAAGCCGAAATTCGAAGTACTCAAGATACCGCAAGCCACCGTGGAACAGCTTGGTCGATCCGCCCGACGTGGCCGAAGCAAGATCGTTCATTTCGACAAGCTGCACCGAAAGGCCCCGTCCGGCGGCATCACGCGCAATGCCGCACCCGTTGATGCCACCACCAACGACCAAAAGATCATGAATCTCGCCTATGTCGGCTTGCTGGTGCAACAGTCTTCCTCCCCTTCGGAAGGGTCGGGCAAACCGAACAAAAAGGAAAGAGATTTTTCGTTTTTGTTCGGTTTTGATCTGATTTTCTTGCCATCCAATTGAAATCAAACAGGATTTATTTTGGCCGGGGATTGAAAATGCGGACGGAATCAGCGTGAGACGCAAGCGAATGTTCGTTTTCCATTCCCAACCCGGCATCGTTCCGGTTAGATGAAGGCGCAGCGCACCGGTTGTGCGCAACCGTTGGGATAGGACCGCCGTGCCGATTGGATTCAGGCAAGCCGAGATTGTGGACATCGCCGCGCGCGATGGAAAAGTGACCGTCGAGGGGCTGGCAGAGCATTTTTCAGTGACCCTGCAAACCATCCGGCGCGATCTGTCCGAGCTGGATCAGGCGGGCCTGCTCAATCGGGTGCATGGCGGGGCAATGCCCGCGTCCGGCACGAATAATTTCGCCTACGAAGACCGGCGGTCGCTACAGACCGAAGCCAAGGACCAGATCGCGCGCACCTGTGCCGCCGCCATTCCCAACGATTGCTCGGTTTTCCTCAATATCGGCACCAGCACCGAGGCCGTGGCAGAACGACTGAAGCAACATCAGAATTTGCTGGTTGTGACCAACAACCTCAACGTGGCGAACATCTTGTCGAAAAGCCCGGGGATCGAGATCTACGTGACAGGCGGCACGTTGCGCCGGACCGATGGCGGATTGATCGGCCCACTGGCTGTCGAGACGATCAAGAACTTCAAGTTCGACTACGCGGTGATCGGGTGTTCCGCCCTCGACCTGGACGGCGACGTACTGGATTTCGACGTCCAGGAGGTCGGCGTAAGCCAAGCCATCCTTGCGCGGTCGCGCACCACGTATCTGGTCGCGGATCACTCGAAATTCGAGCGCAGCGCACCCGCGCGAATATGTTCCCTAAAACAGTTGGATGGCTTTTTCACCGACAGCGAACTCGACCCCGCCTTGGCGGCAAAATGCGACGAATGGCGGGTGCATGTGCATGTTGGCGAATAGCGAACACCAAGGTTGGCGCTAGGCATGGGCAACCTTGGCCAAAGGCGCCCATGGCTGTTGCTGATGCCTGCGTTGGCCATCTTGATGGTTGTGGGCATCATCCCCCTGGGAATCGTCTTCTACTACTCGTTCTACGACATTTTCACGTTGCAGGCTCGATCCTGGGTCGGGGGGCAATGGTACTCGGCCTTGCTGAGTTCCAGCCGGTTTTACGACAGCCTGCTGCGCAGCCTGGGCTTTTCGACCCTGATCATGTGCATCCAGTTTCCCCTTGGCATCTTCATTGCGCTGATGATCCCGCGCGGCGGCGTGGTTCGGACCGGGACCCTGGTGCTGCTTGCCCTGCCCTTGGTGGTGCCGTGGAACATGATCCCGATGGTGTGGCTTAGCCTGGTCGACGCCGACAGGGGTTTGATCGGCATGGCAATCGCCGCATCGGGGTGGGATTTTGATTACAAGTTCAACGCCTTGCATACCTGGGCCCTGATCGCGGTAATGGACACGTGGCATTGGGTCGGGTTGGTGGCGATCCTGTCCTACTCGGGCCTCGCCAGCATCTCACCCAGCCAGTACCAGGCCGCAGCCATAGATCAGGCATCGCGATGGCAGGTGTTTCGCTGGGTCGAGTTGCCGGCCATGCGGGGCGTTCTGCTGATGGCGCTCTTGTTGCGGTTCATGGACAGCTTCATGATCTATACCGAAGCATTCGGCATCAACGCCGGCGGGCCGGGCGCCGCGACGTCGTTCCTGAGCCTCGATCTGGGTGAGGAAATGCGCGGTTTCGATTATGGCCCCGCCTCGGCCCGGTCCATTGTCTATTTCGCGATCACCGCTTGTGTCGTTTGGGCATTCTTGCGCGTGTCAGCCCGTGAAGAGGTGCCGCGCAGATGACAGCCCGGTCGCGCGTGCTCGGGGCTTTTGGCCTCATCCTTCTGGCGGCTTTTATCCTGCTGCCTTTCGTGCAGGTCGTGCAATTGAGCGTCCAGTCAACGCTTGGCACGCCTGAGGCGCCATTGGGCACCTACACGATGATGAACTACCGCAACATTTTTGCGTCCGATGCGCTCGTGTCCTCGCTGGTGAATTCCGTCACCTACGTGACCCTGAACGTGGCTCTTACGTTGCTCGTGGCGCTGCCTGCGGCCTATGGCATTTCGCGGTATCACATCCCTGGCAGGCGCCTGTTCTTCATTACGCTCCTGGCGTTCCGCGTGACCCCGCCCGTGGTTCTGTCGCTGCCGGTCTTCATCTTGTTCTCCAAGCTGAACCTGATCAACACACCGGTCGGTATCGCCCTGGTGCATTGCGTGTTCAACGTCCCCATCGCCATCTGGATCCTGGAAAGCTTCATCTCTGCGGTGCCGCGGGAATACGACGAATCCGCCAAGCTGGACGGATATTCAACAAGCAGGTTCTTCATAAAGTTCCTGATCCCTGCCATCGCACCGGGGATCGGGGTCACGATGTTCTTTTGCTTCGTGTTTTCGTGGGTCGAGGTGGTGTTCGCGCGAACCCTTACGGTGACGGACGGCAAGCCGATCACCATGGCGATCAGCAATCTGTTCGGGTTTCAGACGGATGTGGGGCTGGTCATGGCCATGACGGTTTTCTCGCTGCTGCCCGGCCTGGTGATGATCTATTTCGTCAGGCACCACATCGCGCGCGGATTTGTGGTGCGGGGGTAGCGCCGATAGCCGCGCAAGGGTGCTGTCAGACGCATTCGACCCCGTCTCGGCCAGGACAATGGCGCTATCGCTGCCCAAGGCAGGTGTCCCCTGACAATGCGCAACGTGAATCCCTATGGTAACTATCGCAAGAACACGAACGAAAACTGTTGTGCCCGTTGATTTCGCCATGAGGCAGCAGAACCTGAATGAGGCAGATGTCCACAATGCCACGGGCGCCTCAGGGGGCCTGGCCCAATTTCCAACACTCTAGAACGGAGATGTCCGATGATGACAAAGACAGCTGCAATTTCCTTCTCTGCTCTACTCCTTGCCACACCTGCTTTGGCAACAGGTGAGGTCTACTGTGAAGCAACAGATGATTCTGGTGCGGTCTTTGGCTACGAATTCGGACGGGTGCCTGGACTGGCGGTTTTAGGGGCTACAATCCACGCAAATGGAACTTCGTGGAACACGCAAGAAACCGATGGGGCTATCCCCATCATGGTGGCTCAAGGTGCGTATGACGGCGCGCATACGCTGATCGATTTTGCGGACCCATCCTTTATCGAAATCATTGCTTCTGTTCGCCTCATGACTGCAAGGGAGGGTGATGACCATGTCACGGTTGGCACACTCCTTATTCATGGCGTTGGGGTCTACCCGCTAGCCTGCGTGTCTTAGGGTATTCAGACTCTGACAGGGTGTTGTCGGTGAATTCACACGCGACGTGCCGTCGTGCGCCATCGCCAGGGCGGACAATCCCGGGGTTGATCCCCAAGTCGCGGAACGAAGAATGCTTCGCATCGGCGCCAGGCTCGTGGACCAGGTCCCAGGCGTTACGCAGGGAAAGCGGGCATCGGACGTGAGGCCGCCCTGCCCTCCCCAGGCCGGTTCGCGCTGACAGTTCCCGAAGCCTGTTTCAATGCGCGGGACTGTCACCGATTTCGGCCTGCCGTTGTGCTAACTTGTCCTTCATCATGGCAATCGCGTCGCCATAGGCCGGGTCTGCATAGACGTTCAGCACCTCCAAAGGGTCTGCGTCCAAGTCGAAGAACTCCCACTCCCGATCCTGCCCGCCTTCGCGGGTACCGGGAAGGTCATAGCCCTCGTTATACCAGTAGATCAGTTTGTAGCGTCGATCCCTGATTCCGTAATGCGCATAGGCATTGTGGGTTGCGTCGCGGTGCATCCAATAGCGGTGGTAGGCTACCTGCGGCCAGTCCTCGGGCGTCTCACCGCGCAGACAGGAGCGGAAACTGCGGCCCTGCATGTAACTTGGCGCAGCAAGCCCTGCATAATCCAAGAAGGTCGGGGCAAAATCCACGTTACAAACAAAATCCCCACATACCGAGCCCGCCGCAATCTCAGCCGGAAAACGGATGAGAAACGGCATTTGGAACGATTGCTCATAGACGAAACGCTTGTCGTACCAGCCATGTTCCCCAAGGAAGAACCCTTGATCCGACGTGTAGACGACAATCGTGTTCTCGCTCAGACCGGCCTGATCCAGGTAGTCGAGCAACCGCCCAATGCTTTCATCCAGCGACGCGACGGTTTGCAGATAGCGCTGGAGATACCGCTGATACTTGAAGTTCGCGAGTTCGCTTTGGCTGGCAAACCGGAATTCCTGCCCCGTATCCGCATCCATCAAGACCATGTCCGATGGATCAACGGGGTGCGGTATTTTCTGGGCGGCTGCCGCCGTATCATCGCCCGGCGGCACGAGGCCCAGATCGAAATAGGTCATGTCATCGCGAACCCGCATCCTGGCCTCTGCGGCGGCACGCGCACGGGTCTTGTAGTCATCGTCAAACGTATCGGGTTGGGCGATTGGGTCCTGGTATAGGTGCGTGTTCTTTGGATGTGGCTCCCATGACCGATGCGGGGCCTTGTGATGGCACATCAGGAAGAACGGCTTGTCGGGGTCGCGCGCCTCCAGCCAATCAAGGCTATTTTGCGTGATCAGATCGGTAACATAGCCCCTTTGCTCAAACCTGCCGTCCGGTTCGATGAACTCGGGATCAAAGTAGCGCCCTTGGCCCGGCAAGACCTGCCAGAAATCAAAGCCGGTCGGCTGATGTGCCGGCCCTTCACCCAGGTGCCATTTGCCGACGATCGCGGTCTGATAGCCCCCCGCTTGCAGGTGTTTCGCCAGATGCGGCAGCCGATTGTCCATCGGCGTGCGCAAGGTCTGCACGAGGTTCACATGGTTGTAGGTACCCGTCAGGATCGCCGCCCGGCTTGGGGTGCAGATCGAGTTCGTGACATAGCAGTGATCGAGCCGCAGGCCGCCCGTTGCAATCCGGTCAATATTGGGCGTCTCATTCAGGCCCGATCCATAGCACCCTATGGCGCGAGCCGCATGGTCGTCGGCCATAATGAACAAGATGTTCGGGCGTTGGCTCATTCCGCCGGACCAAGCGTGGCGACCTTTCCCCACAGGAATTGCGAGGGACCAAACCCGCGCCGGGCCGCTTCGACCTTCTCGATGCGGGAGCTGTCGACCATGAGGTTCGCCCTGGGTCCAAAGATGTCGATCAGACGGCTCATCACATCCTGATCGTCGGCCTCGAAGATGACCCGCGCCGGGTCCAGCCCGCCGACAATGCCCTCGATGGCATCCCAACGAAACGCTTCTCCGGCACGGTTTTCTGTCAGGCCCTCGGATTCCAGCAAGACATGCGTTGCCCCAACCTCCAAGGCCGTGGCCGCCAACCTGGCCCGCCTGCGCACAAACAACTCGTGATCTTCCGAGCGCGTATGGGCAAAATCGACGCCAATTTCCGCAAAGACCTGCACCCCGTGATCCTTCGCAATGGCGATTGCCAAAGACAAATCCTCCTCGTCGATGGAGCGCGCGATCAGCGAGATCTCAACGATATCGACGCACCATCTGGCCAGCTGCGCAATCACCGCTGCGTATGTGCTATGCCCGCCACTCAAGGCCACATCAATCACCGGATTGCCGATGGCCACCGCCACCTCGTTGTCCTTGCATGCCGCAATCGCAGCCAGTACCGCCGCTTCGGACGAGAGCGAGGCCTGATGCCCTGACAGCTTCAGCACATCGATATGCGGGCCATAGGTTTGCAGCGTATCCTGAAGCGCATGCCCCAGAAGCGCTGGCCCGCGGACATAGTTGAGCCCGCGCTTGCGCGGCTTGGGTGCCCGATATGCAAATGGCAAAAGAGATGTGATCGGGTTGTCCATAGCGAGGCTATCCTTGTTGTCGGGGTTTTGTGATTGCAACATCACCTCAATATCCTGAAAGCCACCAAGGCAGATCAACAACTGTTGCGATCCATCCTGATGGATATTGCAGGGTAAGCAAGGAGGCGAGCACCCACATGATACTGAGAAGCGCAATCGCCAAACCAAAGGCCAACGGAATATGGCGGCGGCTGCGCAACCCGATGAAGGTTGTGATGAAGATGACGGTGGCAATCGGAAAGCCAAACACCACGATCAGCAAGAAAAACAGCACCAAATTGGCGAATTCCTTGAACTGGGGAAAGAAATCGCCCTCTTGTGCGAACACCCCACGCATCACGAAGTTCTGCGGCAAGGGCGTGCCGTTGATGGTCGCCGAACGGGCGCGAATTTGGCTGAATGCCACGACGATCAACGCTACCGCCAAAATGGCCGATACACCCAGCGGATAGAGGCTCGAGCGGTAATCCAGTCCCGCCACGGCCATCGTCATAGCGACCGGCAGGATCAAGAAGCCCAGGGTCACGCGGATCTGCGCCATCTGCTGGCGGCGTCCGGAAGCTTGGGTCTCGTCGCCCATCTTTTGCTTCAGCAACAACCACAACGTGACCACCGTGATCCCGATCAGGATCAACGAGCCCGTCCGCCACAGGAATGACATGCCGTATACGGCCGAGGTCTGGTAGCTCAGAAGCTCGATCTTGGAGGACAGGAAAAAACCGATCAACAGCGCCGGGCGCGACCAGCCGTAGCTCTTCATGATGACGCCCAGTAATCCGAATGCCATCAGGCCCGCAAAATTGTTCCAGTCGCGCCCCACCTGATAACTGGCGAAGAAGATCAGTGCGATCAGCACCGGCGCCAAGATGAAGTAGGGCACGGTCGTGATGCGCGACATCGGTCTGGCCAGCACGATGCAGATGGCAGCCCCGATGATGTTGGCAATCGCAAGGGACCAGATGATCGTGTAGGTCAGATCAAGTTGAGTCGTGACCATCTCGATCCCGGGCTGAATGCCAACCAAAAGGAACCCGCCCAACAACAGCACCTTGTTGCCGGACCCCGGAATCCCGAACAAGATCGTTGGAATAAGCGCGCCGCCCTCCTTGGCGTTGTTGGCCGATTCCGGGGCAATCACGCCGCGAATATCACCCTTTCCGATATTGGCAGTGTCGCGCGCTGTCTGGCGCAGGTGGCTATAGGCGATCCAATCGACAACAGTGCCGCCCAGCCCGGGCAACGCGCCGACAATCACCCCGATCGTCGAGCAGCGAAACACCAAGAACCAATTCGCAACCACGTCGCGAAAGCCCTTTAACCATTGCCCTTTGAGCTGGAGTTTCTCGGTAATCGACGCTTTGGATTGCAACAGGGACACGATCTCGGGGATGGCAAATAGGCCCATGCCGACGACCACCAGCGGCACACCCTCGATCAGATAGAGAGTGCCAAAGGTCAGGCGCGGCTCGGCGGTGATCTGGGCCAATCCCACAGCGCCAATGATCAGGCCAATCAGACAACTGGCCAAGCCCTTGACCAGATTTGCGCCGGTCAAGGCGCCGACCATGATCAGCGCCAAGACAATCAGCAGGAATTGCTCGCCAAAACCGACCGCAAGGATCAGCGGCTTGGCAAACACAATGGCGAAGGTCAGGATGATGGCCCCCCAAACCCCGCCGATCATTGAAGACAGAAACGCTGCACTCAAGGCGCGTGCCGCTTCGCCCCGCTTGGCCATTGGATAGCCATCCAGCACCGTTGCCTGCGATCCCGCCGTCCCGGGAACGCCGATCAAGACCGCCGGGAACGTGTCTGAGGTGGTGGTGGGTGCCAGAACGCCAATCATCAAGGCCAAGGCGCTGGCCGGCTCGAAGGCAGACACGAACGGCAGCAAGATCGCCAAAGCGGTAGTCCCGCCGAGACCCGGAAGAATTCCAACCGTCAGCCCAAGCAGAATGCCTGCGATCAGAAACACGAAATGATCGAACGAGAACAAGGCCCCGAGAACGTCGAAGAACAGGTCCATTTTGCAGCTCCGCGCATTCCAGGGGAACCGCAGCCCGCGCGCGTGGCACCGGGCTGCGGACAGGCATTATTCGATGCGGTAGGTGAAGTTGTTTGCGGCCAGCGCCTCGTTCAATTGCGTGATGGTTGCGTCCGACAAGATCGAGGCACTTGCCACGATACCGCGCGCCGCCTCCCCGATGATCACATCGGTCGGGCCAAGCTGCTCCGCGGCCTGAGCAATGAAATCCGGATCTTCCAGGATCGCGCGGAACGCGTCCCTCCAGACCTCGACAATATCGTCGGGCGTACCGGTAGGCAGGAACATGGCCTTGCTGGCCTGGTTCCAAATCGCATTGATGGACCGATACGCCTCCAACTGATCACCGGCGAGCGCGGTGCCATGGATGCGTTCATACTGCTCGGGAAAGGTCGGTGTGTCCGGCGAATAAGGCATCCGGGCAACGGTGCCGTCTTCCTGGATCAAACCGAAAGACATCAGGTCCATGAATTCACCGCTCTCCAGACCGGGCTGCACCTGTCGCAAATAGTTACTGGTCCCGTGCGAACTGATTTGCAGCTCGCCGCGCAAGAAGGCCTGGAAACCCGCCGAAGACGAAAGACCGGGAATGGGTCTCGCGCCCTCGATGCCCAGCGTGTGGAACGTCCAGACATGGAACAGATCGGCGGAACTGGGCGAGTTCAGCGCATAAAGGGCCAGCGGGCGTTCCAGGATAGGTGCGAAATCGTAAGGCTCATCAATGACCGAGGCGCTGGTGAACCAATGGGTCTCGGCCCCAAGCAAAACCACCGGCTCGTAGGCCGTCAGATCATATTCGACCAAGGGATTGCGCGCCGCCTGGTTGACGATGGTCGAGGTCGAGGTCGCCAGTAGATAGGTTCCATCCGGCGTCTGGGTATTGTGGAACTGGTTGGCCCCCCTGATCGAGCCGCCGCCGGGCACGTTCAGCAATTGCACCAAGGGATTTCCGGGCAAGTATTCTTGCAAGAATGGCCGAAAAAATCCGAAGACCTGCGACGTGCCGCCGCCTTCACCAAACGGCACAACAACTGTGATCGTTTGACCGGAAAAGTCCACGTCCGCGCTTGCCACACCTGCCGAAAGGGTCAAGCCCATGGCGCACGATATGACGGATTTCCATAGTTTCATGATAAAGTCCTCCCCTTTTTCATTGTCTTTGGGTCATCCTCTCGCCGGGTTTCCTGACGGGGTCCGCGTCGAGACGATCTTCTCGCGCCAAGTCGATTGCGTGGCGGCAAGGTAGTTTGCAAATTGCTCTTGGGCGCGCTGCAGCGAATGATCGGCTGAACGCCGCATGGCCTCTGCAATGTCATCCTCTTTGCCCGACAGCACCGCTTGGTACAGAGTGCGGCGATGCACTGCCCCTTGAGAGAACATCGACTGGTTATGGGCCTGCACTTCGACCGCGCCAAGGACATGGCGGCGCAAGAAAAGCTTGAAGATCCGCATTTGCTGCCACGCCTCATGATAGAGGGTAAACAGACGTTCATTGTTCGCCGCGCGCACCACCGCTTCGTTGAACAGCAGCCCCAAGACATAATCCGCCGGCTCATAGGCGCGACCGTCTGCGGCCTCCAACCGGTCGTAAAGATCGGTGATCCGGGCGATGTCTGTCGGCGTCGCGCGCGCCACGAAGGACGACGCGGTCAAGTCGCACAAGGCACGGCGGATGTCAGAAATATCTTCGATCTGTTCCAGCGTGTACGTGCGGACAAACACGCCGCGCTGTGCATCGATTTCGACCAGTCCCGCCCCAGCAAGCCGCCGTGTGGCTTCGCGGATCGTGGCGCGACTGATATCCAACTCCTTGGCCAATGCCGCCTCGCGGATCTTCTCGCCGCTGACAAACGCGCCGTTCAGAACGCGCCATTTCAGATGCGCTTCTGCGTGATCGCTCAACGAATCGCGCACGCTGCCTTCCGGCTCGCGATAAACGCCAAGATAAGATTCAGTCCAATTTCGGGTCATGACACCTCCGTTTCTCGGCCAGCCTGTTATGTCTTGCACAAAATGTCTACATTTTTGTTCTACACTTTTGCAAGCCGGCAAAATCCTTTGGGGCTGTCGGATGGAGGTGTCAGGCAATTTCGAACGCGTCCGGGGCGGGGCAGTGACGCAGCCCTAGGCGTGGATGGCGGCAGATTTCGCATCCACCTGATGCGCAGCCATGCCCGTTCCCGTCGTCGGAATGGCGGATGGTAATTCTCGGTCCGGTTCTTCAACCAGCGACCGGGGTCCTACCGATGACCGGCACCAAGCGGCTTCAACGCTGCACCGCAGGACTCGCGCAGATCGGTCACGATCATTTCGGGGCGACCATGCTTACGCATTGCTTTCCTGAGAGGTTTCAACGCGGCCTTCCTGTCACAGATCTTCGTGACAAACCGGACGAAAAGCGTCACCGCGAGGTGGATGATCCCGGCCCTCGTCTTGAAGTGGCGGAAGGGGGATCGTTTCGTCAGGCCCAAACGTGAACCAGCACCCTGCCCCGGCTCAAGCCAGGTTCTTCTGACAGAGCCTGCCACTCTCTACGAAATTGCGGTGATCGCAAAGTCGAACAGAGATCTGGCATGAGAGGCGGTGGCGGCGCGGGCTGCTTCTGCATCTCCGGCCTCGAGGGCATCCAAGATCGCAAGGTGCTCGCGAGAGTCAGGACCGAGCCGATCGGCGAGAGCCGCAATTTCGAAAAGCCGGGTGGTAATCCTCAGATTCCGTGCAATTTCGGCCATCACGGGGTTACCGCAAGCATCTATGAAAAGGTTATGGACCTGATCATCGCACGCCCAGTGCGTATGTGTATCGTAAGGATCGAGATGTTCCAGCGAAAGCACGGCAGCTCGGACCGGGCCGATCGAGGCCGCCGATACACGTGTCGCCGCCAGTGCGGCCGCTTCGGCTTCCAGCACCTCCCGAACCCGCATGCTTTGCAGGTATTCTCCGAGATCAACCCGACGGACACTGTAGGAGCGGTTCGCCGCCTTCAGAAGGAGGCCTTCGCCCTCCAATCTCTGCATGGCCTCGCGCAAAGGTGTACGTGATACCCCGAGTTGCGTAGCCAGACGCTGTTCTACAAGGGTGTCGCCGCCGCGCAACTCTCGATTCTTGATCTGGTTCGAGAGGGCCCGGTAGGCCTGCGCCGACATGTTCGCGCCTTCGGTCACAGTCTTTGGCCCCAAGCCCACTTTGGCAGCCTCCGACCGCACTGGCCCCAACTCATGCATTGGCATGCCGACACCCCGGGTTTCTTTCATGTTCTGCTCCGTCGGTGTTCACCAGCAAGACTCGGGCAACCGTCCACTCAAAAGGCCTGCCTAAAATAAACGCACATCTCAGCAGGTAAGCCCAACCATGCCGATGTGGGTACCTTTTCTCTTGCATTAAAGCAAGAATCGTTTTGTGTTCTGTTTGTATACATTGTGAGTGCGATTGGTATATTGACCGGAGGAGCCAAGTCGAATGACCGCGCAGGACGCCGACATGCAAACGAAATCAACTTCGGAGGAGCTGGAAGCCATAGAGTTCCTTCGCGCTCTCATCGGCGCCCAAAGCTCAGGTGAAGCAGCCGTGCAGGCGCTGATTTCGGCCAAGATGGCGGAAGCAGGGGCCGAGGTCGAAAATCATCCCTTCGATCCCTCCGAGGTGCCAGTTGTCGGGGAGTTCGCAACAGCAAGGGCCCAAACGGCGGGCGAGAGGGCAAACGTCATAGGCCGGCTGCGCGGGGAAAATGGACTGCAGTCGATTTTGATCTTTGCCCATCCTGACAGCGAACCGATTGCACACACCGAGGCGTGGAGCCGCGATCCGTTCGCTGGCGAAATAGACAATGGAAAGCTTTATGGGTGGGGAGTTGCCGACGATCTTGCGGGTATCGCCGCTGGCACCCTGGCGCTTGCCCGTGCCGCCCGGATGGGCACACAGCTTGGTGACGTCGTGATGATCTCGGCCCCCTCGAAACGCCACGCCCGCGGCGTTGCAGCTGCCATGCACCAGGGGCTGGTAGCGGATGGCGCGCTCTATATGCACCCGGCCGAGTCGGGTGCGGGCCTCAACGAGATCAAGGCCTTCGCCTCAGGCCAACTCGAATTTCGAATTACGGTAGACGGAAAATTCCCGCCCACGACAGAACCCGGGCACACCGCCTTTGCGCATCTTGCAGTCAATCCTGTCGACAAGGCCATGCTGATCCTCGCCGCGCTCCGGGAACTCGACGCGACGCGCGGGAAAAGGGTCCACCATCCCCTCCTGCAAGAAGAAGTCGGAAGGTCGACCAACATCATGGTTTCGAACGTGATTTGCGGTGAAGATCGCAAGCTAGGCCGCCTGAACGAGACCTGTATTCTGTCCGGGGCGATCTCGTTCCCCCCTGGCGAGACGATAGATGAGGTCAAGGCCGAGGTGGAATCGGCCCTGCGAGCAGCCTCGGCCGGCGACCCTTTCCTCGCCGGGCGACCGCCGACCATCGAATGGCTGAGCGGTGTCACGGGGGCGGAATGTCCGCCGGATCATCCGCTTTATGTGGCAGCCGCTCGAGCCGTCAGCGCTTGCACCGGACGGTCGCCACATGTGAACCCGATGCATACATCCTCGGACATCAGAAACCCGATGGTGCAGAAATCGATACCCACCGTCGCCCTAGGCGGTCTTTGCGGCGACCTGACCCAGAATGGTCGCAACGACGAATGGGTCGATCTGGACGACTACCTGCGCACCATAACGGCGACAACCGCCATCATCCTGGACTGGTGTGGAGCGCCACGGACGTCCTGAATTCTTGTTCCACCTTGGCGGCGCGGGACATCCAAGCGGCCATTCAACAACCACCAACCCCATGCAAAAACCACCAACAAGGAGTAGACCAATGAAAAGGACGAAACACCTTCTCAAGAGCGGCTGTGCAATGCTCGCCCTGACCTTCGCTGTCAGCGCGGCCGAGGCGCAAGACTGCCCCGCCGACCTGCCCACGATTACGCCGGGCGTGCTGACGATGTCGATCAACGCCACAATCCCACCTCGGCAGTATATCGACACCTCGGGCAATCTTCAGGGTCTGCACCCCGATATCGGCCGTGAAATCGCGCGCCGCCTGTGTCTTGAGCCCGAGTTCATGAATGTCGGCTTCGAGGTCCAGATCCCCGGTCTGGCAAACCAGCGCTGGGACATGATCAACACTGGCATGTACTACAATCCTGACCGCGCGATGATCATGCGCCTCGTTCCCTACACGGTGAACGCACTGGCCATCGTGGTTCAGCGTGAAAACCCACTGGGCGTCACGGGATACGACGAACTGGCCGGTCAACCCGTCGGCACCGAGATCGCGGGTTTCGCAGACGCGCTGATCCGGGATATCAACGACGAACAGGTCGCAGCAGGCTTCGAGTCGATGCAAATTCAGGCCTTCAACACTTTCGCCGAGGCCTTTGCAGCGTTGGGTGCAGGACAGGTCCGTGCCGTTTTCGGCCCTGACGCAACAGCAGCCTGGTATGCCGAGCAGGGGTCCTTCGACGTAGGCGCCGCAGGTCTGAACCCGGGGCTGCCCTCTGCTTTCGGCTTCGACGGCGCCAGCGGCGAAGTTCTTTCCGAGGCGGTGGCGCAGGTTCTGCGCGACATGGTCGCCGATGGCACCTATCACGAGATGCTGGGCTCCTATGGCGCGACGCCAATCGAGCTCTGGGACGAATACACCGGCGACATCGCGGTCTACTACACCCCCGAGAGCTGATCGAAGTTTCGGTCGAACGCCGACCGATCTCGCCCGGTGCTGGCTCCTGCCCGCACCGGGCGATCCCTACCCCCACTATGGAGCACGCCCGTGAACTGGAGCTGGACCTTCTTCTTCGAATACCTGACCAACGGGTTCATGCTCCGAGGCGCATGGACTACGGTATGGCTGTCCGTCATCTCCATGACCATCGGCCTCGGGCTGGGCGTCGTCGCGGCGATGATGAAGATGTATGGCAATGCTGCGGTCCGGTACGTTGCGGAATTTTACATCTGGCTTTTCCGCGGCACACCCGTACTGATCCAGCTCATCATCATCTACACCGGCCTTCCGCAGATTGGCATTCGGCTGAATGTGGTCGAATCCGCCATCCTTGGCCTTGCACTGAACGAAGGCGCCTACCTGGCCGAGATCATCCGAGCCGGCATCATGTCGGTCGACAAGGGTCAGAACGATGCCGCGCGGGCCGTTGGCATGACATGGCGCGAGCGGATGTACCTCGTCATCCTGCCGCAAGCCACACGCACCATCATTCCGCCTCTCGGCAATCAGTTCAACGGCATGCTCAAGACCACGTCGCTCGCTTCTGTCATTTCGATGGAGGAGCTGATGCGCAACGCGCAGATGTTGGCACAAATCAACTTCCGCGTGCTCGAAGTCTATAGCGTCGCGGCGATTTGGTACCTGCTCCTGGTGTCGATCTGGGGTCTGATTCAGCAACGCATCGAGGCGCATTACGAGAAGCCTTTCGGACCCGCCGCCGCCATATCGCCCGAGGCCGCAAAGGAGCTGAAGAAGGCCATGCAAAGAGCCGGGGCAACCGAGAAATGACTGACGGAATTCAGACCGCGCCCCATCCCGAGAGGTCCGCAATGACGCAAGACACCACGTCTCCCATCAACCGCACGACGTTGCGACCGGCAAAGGCACTTGGCGAACCCATTGTCCTGATCGACAGCGTGCAGAAATCCTTTGGCGACAACCATGTCCTTCGCGATGTCTCCATGACCATCCGGCAAGGCGAAGTCGTGGTGATCTGCGGTCGGTCCGGCAGCGGAAAATCCACGCTTCTGCGCTGTATCGACCAACTGGAGACGATCGACGGCGGCACGATCCGTGCGGCAGGACATCTGATGGGTTTCCGTGAACACAATGGCAAGCGCGTCCCCCTCCGTGATGCCGAGGTCGCCCGGCAGCAGCGTGACCTCGGCATGGTGTTCCAGAACTTCAACCTGTTCCCGCATGTCAGCGTGCTCGAGAACATCATGATGGCGCCGGTCCGTATCCTCAAACGCCCCCGTGCAGAGGTGAAGGCCGAGGCGCGCGAGCTGTTAGCCCGCGTCGGCCTGCCGGAAAAGGAACACGCCTATCCACGTCAGCTCTCGGGCGGCCAACAGCAGCGTGTCGCCATCGCGCGGGCGCTGGCGATGAAGCCACAGGTGATGCTCTTCGACGAGCCCACGTCCGCCCTCGACCCCGAGATGATCTCCGAAGTGCTCGACGTCATGGTCGATCTCTCGCACCAGGGCATGACCATGATCGTGGTGACGCACGAGATGGGCTTCGCCCGCGCCGCCGCCGACCGTGTCGTCCTGATGCATGGCGGCGAGATCGTGGAGGAGGCCCCGCCCGAGGAGTTCTTCACCAACCCCAAGAGCGAACACACAAAACTCTTCCTGTCCAAGATCCTGAGCCACTAGACGCACCATGCCTGCCCAGAACACACCGTCCGGCACTATCCGCACCGTCTGCGGCGACCGCCCGGCCTCCAATTTCACGGCCGTGATGGTGCACGAACACCTGCTCTACGACCTCACACCCCAGCAGGGATCATCGGATGCCACGGAGATCGTGCCGCAAAACCGCTGGCAGATCGACTACCTCTCGAACCAGAACCCTGCCAACGCTCGTCAGCAAGACAGCGACATAGCGACCGCGGAGCTTGTCGCCTTTCGCGCCGATGGCGGCGACCTCATCGTGGATCAATCGGTGGGCGGCTTGGCGCGCGACCCAGTCGGATTGCAGGCCGCCTCCCGTGCCTCAGGCTGCGCGGTGGTGGCTGCAGCCGGCACCTACACCGCACCATACCTCGACCCCGAGACGCAAGCGGCAGACATCGACACGCTGGCAGACCGCTTCACGACCGAGATCACGACGGGGCTCGACGGAACCAACATTTGCGCGGGCCTCATCGGTGAGATCGGCTGCTCCTGGCCATTGGAAGCTTGCGAACGCCGCGCCCTGGTCGCCGCCGCGCAGGCCGCACAACGCACCGGCGCGGGCATTTCGGTCCACCCCGGCCGCGACCCGAAAGCCCCCTTTGAAATCGTCACGATACTTGGCGATGCGGGCGCCGACCTATCACGCGTCGCCATCTGCCACATGGACCGCACTTACCCGCAGGGTTTCGACATCGACGGGCACGGGCCCCTCGCGCTCGCGCGGTTGGGCGTGATGGTCGAATGGGACTTCTTCGGTGTCGAAACTTCCCATTACTGGATGGACCCGGACGTCGAACTTCCCACCGACCGCGGCCGCCTGCGCGCAATCCGTCAGCTCATCGACGAAGGGCACCGCGACCGCATACTTGTAAGCCACGACATATGCACCCGTACCCGCACCCAGACCCTGGGAGGGCATGGCTACGGCCACTTCATCCGCAATGTGGTGCCGCTTATGCAGCGCCTGGGGTTTGCATCCCAGGATGTTGCCCACCTCATCCGTATCAATCCCTTGCGCCTGCTTTCGATCCCCCAGGCTGCCATCACCCCGGAGTTTGCAACATGACCAAGGCTTTCCGCGGCACCTACACTGTGATGATCACGCCCTTCGATGCGGATGGAGCGCTCGACACCCGCGCCTTGGCCGAATTTACCGACTGGCAGGTGCGTGAGGGAATCCATGGCCTTATCCCGCTCGGTTCGACCGGCGAATTCCTGTCGATGACAGAAGCCGAGCGCGAAACCGTCTCGCGCTGCGTGATAGAGACCGTGGCGGGCCGCGTCCCGGTGCTGATAGGCACCGGCGCGGAATGGACCGACGATGCCGTGCGGGCCGCGCGCATGGCGCAAAAGACGGGCGCGGACGGCGTGATGATCATCCCGCCCTTCTATTCGAGCCCGACCGAAGATGAGCTGTTCCACCACTATGCCACCATCGGCGCAGCCATCGACCTTCCGATCATGGTCTACAACAACCCCGCCACGGCCAATGTCGACCTGACCCCCCCCATCGTCGCGCGCCTTTCAACCATACCCAACGTAAGCTACATCAAAGAAAGCACGCTGGAGGTCACACGCATTCGTGATATCCTTGAGCTCTGCGGTGACGAAATGACCGTGTTCGGCGGCATCCTCGGCTTCGAATCCTTCGTCGAAGGGGCAGAAGGCTGGGTGTCCGTCGGTTCCAACATAATGCCGGGCGCCTTCGCCAAGCTTTTTACCCTGACTGCCGATGCCGGAGACTATGACGCTGCGCGTGCGCTCTACAAGACAGTGCTGCCAGTGATCAGGCTGGTCGGTGGCAACCACTACGTGGCAGCGACAAAGGCTGCGCTGGGCATGATGGGGCAGAGCGTTGGCGAGCCCCGGCCTCCACGCCTGCCCTCCACGCCCGCCTATCAGGCCCAGATCCGTCAGGTGCTCCTGGATCTCGACCTGATCCCCAGACCTGCGGCATGACCGAACCCGCCTTCCGTTTCGACGGCAGTCCCGTGCCGATCCGCCCCGGCGACACCATCGCCGCAGCGCTTGCCCGCGCGGGCATCGCCACGCAGCGGATCACGCGGGCGGGCGAGGATCGGGGCCTTTTCTGCGGTATCGGCCTGTGCCACGACTGCCTTGTCACCGTCGACGGGCGCGCGGGCCAGCGCGCCTGCATGACCCCGGCCATCGATGGCGGCGAGGTGCACCGCCACAGCGACCGCCATACGGACCCCGCCGGCCAGTCCCCCCTCGCCCGCCTCGCGCCCCTCCCCGCGGGCGACAGCCTGACCATCGCCACCGCCGATCTTGCCATCGTGGGTGGCGGGCCCGCAGGCGTATCGGCCGCGCTGGCCGCTGCGGGCTGCGGCCTTGTCGTGGTGCTGATCGACGAGCGCAGCAAGGCGGGCGGGCAGTATTTCAAGCCCGTCGCCGCGCCGCGGCCCGACGCCGACCTCGACGCCCAGCACCGCGCAGGCAACGCCCTGCGTGCGCGGCTGGCCGCCAGCGACGTGCAACACCTGACCGGGACCACGATCTGGCACGCGCGGGCCGAGGGCGCGAATTTCGAGCTTGGCCTCTACGACGGCGAACGGGCCAGCCTGCTCCACGCAAGCGCCTTGATCCTCGCCACCGGCGCCTACGAGCGCCCGCCGATGGTGCCCGGCTGGACCCTGCCGGGCGTCATGACGGTCGGCGCTGCCCAGACCCTGATCCGCAGCCACAAGACCGCGCCGGGCAAGCGCATCGTCATCGCGGGCCACGGCCCCCTTGGCCTGCAACTGGCGGCCGAGCTGTGCCGCATGGGCACGCCCCCCGTCGCCGTCCTCGAACGCGCCCGTCCAACGCGCGCCGCCATGCTGCCCCATGTGCTGGCAGCCGCCCGCGCGGACACGGGGCTTGTCGCCCTCGGCCTGTCCTACCGCGCCCGCCTTGCCCGTGCGGGGGTCCCGGTCATGGAAGGCTGGGAACTGCGCGCCTGCCACGCCGACCCGACCGGCCGCGTCGCTCGCCTGACCGCAGCCAGCATCGCAACCGAAGAAACCCGCGACTTCGCCGCCGATGTGGTCTGCGTGGGCGAGGGATTCCTGCCGCAGACCGAGCTTGCCCGCGCGCTGGGCTGCGCCACCACCCGCGATCCCGCGACTGGCTTCCTCAGCCCCGACCGCGACGACAACGGCGCGACCAGCCTGCCCGGCCTGTGGGTCGCGGGCGATGGCGGCGGCATGGGCGGTGCGCAAGTGGCGCTGGCACAGGGCACGCTTGCCGGGGTCGCCGCCGTGGCGCATTTGGGCAAACACGCCCCCGACAGCGCCGAGGCCCGCCGCGCCCTGACCCGCGCCCATACCTTTCAGTCGGCGCTCTGGCGCACCTACGCCGCCCCGCCGCGTGCGGACCCGCCCAGTGATGCCGCCATGCTCTGCCGCTGCGAGTCCGTTACCTTCGCCCAGGCCCGCGCGGCCATCAAGGACGGTGCAGGCGATCTGGGCGCGCTCAAGCGGCTGACCCGGCTCGGCATGGGGCGCTGTCAGGGTCGCTATTGCTCCGGCCCCGCCGCGATCCTGACCGGCACGCCCACGCTCTTCGCGCCGCAAACGCCCGCGCGCCCGGTCCCTGCCGCCGCCATCGCACTGGAAAAGCCCGAATGGGGCGGCCACCGGCAGGCGCCCAGCCCGACGCTCCGTGCGCCAGACCGCATCACCAATACAGCCACGCTGCCCGCCTCCGCCGATCTCGTGATCATCGGCGCAGGCATCATGGGCACCGCCGCCGCCCTGCGCGCCACCGAGCTTGGCCTCGACACCGTGGTGATCGACCGCGGTACGGTGAACGCCGAATCCTCGGGCGGCAACGCCGGCAGCCTGCACCTGCAACTTCTTTCCTTCGACTTCGGGCAAAAGACCGGCGGGCGGGGCGAGGCGCTTCTGCAGACCCTGCCGCTGCAACGCGATGCCATCGCGCTCTGGCAGGAGCTGGAGCGTGACCTGAACACGTCCTTCGAGATCGTTCTTACCGGAGGAATGATGCTGGCCGAGGAAGACCGGCACATCGCCTTCCTGCGCGACAAGATCGCCGCCGAACGGCGCATGGGCATCGAGGTGGAGTTGATCGATCGTGCGGGCATCAAGGCGCTCGCACCCGGCGTTTCCGATCGCATGATCGCAGCCGCATGGTGCCCCGGCGAGGGCAAGATCAACCCCTTGCTCGGCGCACCTGCGCTGGCGAATGCCGCCCGGGCAAACGGCGCCCGCTTCGTCGAGGGCGCGGCGATCACCGGCCTGAGCGAAACCGCTCCAGGCTATCTCGTGACGACCAGCGCGGGTGCGATCCGCGCGCGCCGCCTGATCCTTGCCGCCGGCGGCTGGACCGGGGCGCTGGGCGCGATGCTGGGCGTTCCCCTGCCGATCCACGGCGCGCCGCTGCAGATGGTCGTGACCGAAACCGCCCCGCCGCTCGCATCCTGTCTTCTGGCCCATTGCGACCGTCACCTGACGATGAAGCAGGCCACCGTCGGCAACATCATAATTGGTGGTGCATGGTCGGCGGCCGCCGACCCCGCCACCGGCCGCACCCGGATTCTTCGCGAAAGCCTCGAAGGCAATCTCTGGGTCGCCGAGCGCGTCCTGCCCGGCGTTGCAGGCCTGCACGTCCTGCGCTCCTGGGCCGCAATGAATGTCGATATCGACGGCGCACCGCTGGTTGGCCACCTGCCAGGCCACCCCGATTGCGTCGTGGTCGCGGGCGCCAATGGCTACACTCTCGGGCCACTGCTGGGCCGGCATGCCGCCGACGCGGTGGCCACTGGCCGGCAGCCCAGGGGCCTCGACCGTTTTTCGCCCGCGCGCCTCACACAATCCGCCTGACATTCCCCCAACCAAAGGAGCCATCCATGGACAGCCTCAAGATCACCGCCGGAGCCTTCACCTTTACCGGCCATTTCGAAACCGAACGCGCGCCGGAAACTGTTGCCGCCTTCCGTCGGCACATGCCCTATGTCAGCCAGATCGTGCATGTCCGCTGGTCGGGCGAAGGTGTCTGGGTGCCGCTGGGCGAGACCGATTTCGGCGTCGGCTACGAGAACCACACCAGCCACCCGGCGCCAGGCCACATTATTCTGTACCCCGGAGGCATCAGCGAGACCGAGATCCTGCTCGCCTATGGCGGAGTGGATTTCTCGTCCAAGATGGGCCAGCTTGCGGGCAACCATTTCATCACTCTGACCGGTGGGCTGGAAAACCTGCACGCGCTGGGAACCTCCGTCCTTTGGGAAGGCGCCAAGCCGATCCGGTTCGAGCAGGCATGACCCCAACCGCGGGTCCGACCGGCCAAGGCAGGCGCCGTTGACCGACTTTATCCTCTCCGGCGCCCACATGGCCGGCCACTCCGGTCCGATCGACATAGGGGTGAAGCGGGGCCGCATCGCGGCCATCGCCACCTCCCTGCCGGGCGACAACCGGTTCGACGCCCAGGGCGGCTGGATCTTTCCCGGCTATGTCGACGCCCACATCCACCTCGACAAGGCTTGCATCCTCGACCGCTGCGACATGACACGCGGCGGCCTCGCGCATGCGGTCGAGCAGACAGCCCGCGCCAAGGCCGCATTCACGACCGAGGATGTCCACGCCCGCGCCAGTCTCGTGGTCGACGCTGCGATCGGCCATGGCACCACCGCGCTGCGGACATTCGTGGAAGTCGACCCGAGGGTGGGCTTGCGCGGTCTCGACGCGCTCCTCGCGCTCCGCGACGAGCGTCGCAATCAGATCACCATCCAGATCTGCGCCTTCGCACAAGAGGGCATCACCAACGAGCCCGAGACACTCACGCTGCTAACGCAAGCCATGGAGCGCGGCGCTGACCTTGTCGGAGGCTGCCCCTACCGCGACCCCGATCCGGCTACCCATATCGCCCTTGTCTTCGATCTTGCCCGTCGCTTTGACTGCGACGTCGATTTCCACATCGACTTCGACCTCGACCCGGCGAATTCGGACCTTCCGGCGCTTATTGCCGAAACGGAGGCGCGCGGATGGGGCGGCCGCGTCGTGGCAGGCCATGCCAGCAAGCTCTCCGCGATGTCGGCACCGGACGTTGTCACCATGGCCATGCGTCTCCGCGATGCGGGTATCGGCGTTGTCGCGTTGCCCTCGACCGACCTCTTCCTCATGGGTCGCGATGCCGATCGGTTGCACCCCCGCGGTGTGGCTCCGCTCGCCACCATGGCCGGGGTGGGTGTCCGCTGCGCCGTAGCTTCCAACAATATCCTCAACCCTTTCACACCGTATGGCGACGCAAACCTCGTGCGAATGGCCAACCTCTTTGCCAACGTCGCGCATTTGTCGACGGACGAGGACATTCACACCTGCTTTGGCATGGTGACCGGCGATGCAGCAGGTCTCGTTGGTCTCCGGCATCGGCTGGAATTGGGCGCCCCGGCAACCATGGTGGTCTTGTCGGTGCCAGACGCGATCACTGCTGTCCGGACTGTCGCGCCGGCGCGCGCCGGTTGGTACAATGGACAGCCGACATTTTTCCGCCCTGCAGCAAGGCTGTACTAGTGCCAGCCCTTCGAGACATGCGTCTGGGTTCTCAGAACTGGCCGGGATGTCGTGTTCATCTTCGCTCTCTGAAAGCCGGGAAGAACCAGAAATCCTGCGTTGTTCAAATCCTCAAATCGTCCCGAAGGCGCTGACGTCAGACAGCAACCGTCCAGCCTCCGTTTTGCCCCCCTGCCAAACGGACCGCGGCCTAGGCCGCGTTGGCCCGGCACAGGCAACTGGCGTTGATCCGAATGTCTGTACGGGCGACGGCCTGATCGAGCAGGAGTTTGACATGCGGCAACTCGGTCTTTTCGCCACGACGCATGAGGCACTCATGCAGGCCATGCAGTGCCCACACGTTACGCGGATGCTGGCTCGGACGCGGGAGTCGTCCGTCAAGACCAAGATCAGAACGATAAACGGCTTCAGCCTCGTCATGGGCGCCGGCCTCCAGCAGGAGCGCGCCAAGCGCGTGCCGCGTCGGCTGCGGCCACGACCAGGGTTCCTCGTATTCGAGGCCGTCGTCCAATTCGACAGCCCTGCGTAGGTGGTCGAGACCTTCTGATTTCCGTCCTGCCTTGAAGGCGATTTCGCCTTTCATCATCTCTTCGCCGACCGCAAGAACGTCGCGCGCCTTGTTGTTGAAAAGCATCCGCGTGTCTGGCACCGCTGCATAGGCTTTTGTGAAATCGACCATGGCTGCCGTCGCCTCGGAGTGGCGTCCGAGGTTGGCCAGCGCGACCGCCTTGGCATAGAAGATCAGCGCGTTTGTCGTGACGTAAAGCTCGGGATCCGCAGGCTGTTCAATCTCGATTATTTCCGACCACATCCCGAAGCGGATGTAGACATGTGGCGCCGCCGCAACAAAGGTTTCGAAGATGTCGGGGTATGACCGGACGACGTCGTCCGGGACCTCTTCGCGCAAGCGCCTGGCGGCGGCGATGGCTGCCTGTTTTTGGCCAAGGAACATCGCGCCGTATGACGCAAAATGCAGATTGTGGATGCGATATAGCGCGTAGAAATTTGCCGCGCCGGCATAGTCCTTGAACCTGTCGTCGACCTCGACCGCCGCCAGGTTGCGATGGAGAACATTGTGGTAGTCGCCACACAGCACGTCGATATGCGAACCCATGTGCACCAGATGGCCCGCATCCGGCACCAGGTCTGTGAGACGGTCACCGTGGCGCAAGGCGCGCTCGGGGTGGGGCGACATCTCCATGAGATGGATATACATGTGCAGCAGCCCCGGATGGTCCCATGCGCCGGTCGTGTGGTCGAAGGCATGTTCCATGGCCGCCATCGCCTCTGGCGTTGAGGCGTCCGGGTTCGGGACACCGTTTTGGGTATCCCAAAGCTGCCACGGCGTGCGGTTCATCAACGCCTCGACATAGACGAAGACAACATCGAGATCCTCGGGATAAGCTTCGTAGACAGGTTTCATCGCGGCTGAAAACCCGTCATTGAACGGCTGGTAATCCTCGATCTCAGGATCGGTGGGATAGCGCGATGCCAATGCCGCGAGCAGCGCCAGTTCGACCGGTTTGGCGCTTTTCAACGCCAGCCCGGCCGCAAGGGCCGCGTGGGCGCGTTCGAGGGCCGGCGCTTTTTCCTCGGGTGTGAAAATTTCCCACGGCTTGTTGTAATTCGGCCCCAAGGCATAGGCGATGCCCCAATGGGCCAGCGCACAGGATGGATCTGCCTCCAGCGCTTTTTCAAAGCAGACGATTGCTTCCTCGTGGTTGTATCCAAACAGCCAGACCAGGCCACGGTCGAACCAGGTTTGCGCAAGGGGTTCCATACTGGCTGAACGACTGTAAACGCCTAGATCAAAGTAACTGGACATCGAAATCACTCCCATTTTGGCAACAGAATACCACAATCAACCCCAGCGCCCCGAATGCGCCGATCCGGCGCCCGATTTGACCTCAGGGCACACATTCGCGGCACAACGCCCCAAGGGGCGCCAAAGCCTCAGCCACGGCCGCCCGATCGTCCCTGCGCACTCAAACAGCGTGGATATCGCGGGGCGTGGCGCAGTCCTTCAAAACGGCCCCAATCTTCAGCACTTCCCGAACCAGAAGGTCGAGATCTTCCGTGCGCGTGCGGTGGTTGCAGATCGCGACGCGCAAGCAGTGCTGGCCACGGATCGTTGTATCGCTCAGGACGGCGATCCCGCTTTCCTGAAGGCGCAGCATGATTTCGGTGTTGTGGGCGCGCAGACCGGCCTCATCCAGTCCGGCGGGGGCATGGCGGAAACAGACTATTGTCGTTGCGGTCGGGGCCATCAACTGCATCTCCGGCTCGGCCTTGATCACCTGTGTCAAATGACTGGCCTGCGCGATGGTCTGGTCAAGGATCCGCCCGAAGCTCTCGACCCCGTGATGGCGCAGCATCATCCAGACCTTCAGCGCCCTGAAGCCGCGCGTCGTTTCCGGGCCGTAGTCGTGCAAGAACTCTGCCGCCGCCAGACCCCGCGTCGACATTTGCAGGTATTCGGCCGCCTCGGCAAAGGTCGCTCGGTGCACCTTGCGGTCCCGCAGCAGCGCGCAACCGACGTCGAACGGCGCATGCAGACCTTTATGCAAATCAAGCGCGAGCGAGTCGGCGCGTTCAATCCCTGCAACAAGGCGCCGGTTCAACGGTGCGATTGCGAACAGCGCCCCGATGCAACCGTCGACATGCAGCCAGATCCCTTCTTCGCGGCATACTTCCGCGAGGTCCGGCAAAGGGTCGATCGCACCTGTGTTGGTGGTCCCCGCCGTGGCAATGACGCAGGCAGGGCGCAGGCCATCGTTGCGGTCAGCCCGGATCGCGGCTCGCAGCGCGTCAACGTCCATGCGGAAGGCACGATCAGTGACCACGCGCACCAGCGCCTTGCTGCCCAATCCTAGCAGGTTCATCGCTTTCATGTGACAGGAATGGACCTGATCGGACGCGTAAAACCGCAGCGGTGAGACAATCTCGGTGACGCTGTCATGGTGTAAATCCGCGCCAGCCATGGTATTTCGCGCAGCCGTCAGACCAACGATATTGGCCATTGATCCGCCGTTGACCAGCGTTCCGCTTGCGCCCTTGGGAAACCCCATCATTTGCCGCAGCCAGTCCGTAACCTGTCGGTCCACCAGATTGGCGCCCGTATTGCCGGCGCCCAGGTTCGAACCGTCAATGGCCGCGAGAAAATCCGCCAAAGCGCCAGTCAGGCAGCCTGCCCCCATGTACCAGGCCCAGAACCGCGGGTGCATGTTGCCCATCGAATGAGGATAGAGCTTGTCCGTCACATCCGCATAGACGGCCTCCAAAGGCGTGGGGTTTGCGGGGGGCGGGCCGTCGAAATCCGCCCTCATGGCCTCGGGCATAGCTTGCCAGACGGGCCCGTCGCGCAGACCCTCGAGGCGCGCGATGGCGTCGTCCACCATCGTGTGCGCCAGCTTGCGCATCTCCGCCCAATCAGCGGGATCCAGAGTCTCCTCGCCCAGACCTGTCCGAGTGTCGTGCGCCATCTTGTGGTCTCCGCTCATTCCGGGGCGTGACCTGCCCAACCGGGCAGGCCCGCGATTGCCCTGTCTCAGGCGGGGTCAGGCCGCACCACAACCGTTCCTCCGATGGGATAGATTTCATCGCCCGGCATCCCCACGCAGCGCGCGTGTTCGCGCAGGGCGTCGGCGTCCACGGCCTCGTAGATGCAAGCCGTCCCCAGTCGTCCGTCGGGTTCCTTCAGAACATAGGACCGGATCCACCGCACCTTGTCGGGCATGTCCTCGTTGCCCACTCGGGTCGAGATCGCGGCGGTCTTCTCAAGTTCGGCTTCATTGGCCCAGGCACTGGGTCGGCGGATCATGAAGAGGTCCATTGGTGGTCTCCTTGGGTTGATCGTTTGGGCAGTCACTCGGCGGCCATCTGGAAACCGGGCGTCGAGGCGGACAGGGCGCGTTCTTCCTCGTCCATGTCCTCTGGGATATCTGCAAAAAGCGGGGTGGAGAGATACCGCTCGCCGGTATCGGGCAGCATGGCGAGTATCACCGCGCCTTTTTCGGCCCGTTCCGCGACCTGCATGGCAATCGCGAAACTGGCTCCGCCCGAGATGCCCGTCAGTATGCCTTCGCGGGCCGCCAGCTTCTTGGCCCAGGCAATACCGTCCGCGCCGGCCACCGGGATCAACTCGTCATAGCCGCCATTGTCCAATGCCTCTTGCAACACAAGGGGAATGAAATCGGGTGTCCAGCCCTGGATCGGGTGCGGTTCAAAGGCCGGGTGGCTGCCCGCGGGGGCGCCGTTCGCGCCGCGCTCTTGCGCTACGCCGCTGGCGATCAGGGCTGCATTTCCTGGTTCGCTGAGGATGATCCGTGTGTCGGGACGTTCCTTGCGCAACACACGGGCCAGCCCCGCGACGGTGCCGCCGGTCCCGAAGCCGGTTACGACGTAGTCCAGGCGTTCGCCCGCGAAATCATTGATGATCTCACGCGCCGTCGTCGCCTCGTGGATGTCGGCATTGGCGTCAGTTTCGAACTGCCGCGCCAGGAACCAGCCGTGCTTTTCGGCCAACTCGGCGGCCTTGCGGTACATGCCGGTTCCCTTTTCGGCCCGGGGCGTCAGGACCACCTTGGCCCCGAACATCCGCATCAGCCGCCGCCGCTCCACGGAAAAACTGTCGGCCATTGTAACAACCAGCGGATAGCCCTTCTGCGCGCAGACCATGGCCAGCCCGATGCCGGTGTTGCCGCTGGTCGCCTCGACTACGGTCTGCCCCGGCTTCAGGGTGCCCGCCCGTTCCGCCGACTCGATGATGTTGAGCGCCAGCCGATCCTTGATGGACGCCGCTGGGTTGAAGAACTCAGCCTTGACGTAGAGCCGCACGCCATCAGGCGCGAGGTTGTTGATACGGATCACGGGCGTGTCGCCGACGGTGTCGAGGACGGAACCAAACAGGTGCCTCCGTCCTTGCGTGGTGCGGATTGTGTTGGCAGCCATGGTGATCTCCCTGTGTTTGGTGTTGTCGGTGCCGTTGCGATGGACCGCCCTTTGGATCACCGTGCCCGCATAGACGGACGCGCGCTTGAAGCGATCCTGAAGATTTCCTGTAGAAAATCCGAAAACTGCGGTATCTTTCAGGATGGCATGGCGTTTTGGCGATTATCGGCTGGATCCGAACACGTTCGAACTTGTCCACGGGGACGACGTTGTGCACGCCGAACCGCAGGTTTTGGCGCTGATCATTCATCTTGTGGCGCATCGGGACAGATTGGTCGGCAAAGACGAGATCGCCAGGGCAGTCTGGCCCGATCGCATTGTGTCGGATGCAAGCATTTCCAGCCGAATCCGATCTGCCCGGCACGCGCTGGGCGATGACGGCGACACGCAGGCGGTCATCCGAACGATCCACGGCAAGGGTTTCCGGTTTGTGGCACAGGTTGTCGAGACCGCCGCAGCGCAACCCGGCCCCGCGTCTCCGCAAGCCGGCGAAAACATCACGACCCGCTCGCGCCCATCGATCGCGGTGCTTCCATTCCGCGCTCTGGGACAATCGCCCGATGTTGAAATTCTGGCCGAGGCAATCCCGCACGAGATTATTCAAGCGCTGTCGCGAATGCGCTGGCTGGCGGTGATCGCGCGCGGTTCTTCGTTCCGGTTTCGCCAGGGTGGCGACCTCGATCTGGTGGGCACGGCGCTGGGGGCCGGCTATGTCCTGACGGGAGTGATCGAAAGATTGACCGGCACGGTCGCTGTGGTCGTTGAACTGGCAGATGTCGGCAGGGGGGAAGTGATCTGGGGCGAACGGCTGACCGCCCCGATAGAGGGGATCGAGGCGTTGCGCCAGCAGGTGGTGACCCATATCGTCACCGCGCTCGACCTTCATGTGCCACAGAACGAAGCCCGCCTTGCGAACCAGTCCGGGGCAGACATGCTCGACGCTTGGAAGACCTTTCACCTGGGGTTGACGCAACTCTACCGGTTCACACCGCAGGCCAATCAAACGGCCAAGGGGCATTTCGAGCGCGCGATCGCGCTCGATCCTCGATTTGCCCGCGCGCATGCCGGCCTGTCGTTCACGCGCTTCATCGACGCCTTTCTCCATCTCGGCCCCGATGACCGGGAGGCGGCTACGGCTGCAAGACATCATGCCGAGCGCGGCCTCGAACTCGATCCAATCGATCCGTTCACGCATTATACGATGGGGCGATCCCACTGGCTGACCGATGAACCCGAGATCGCCGAGGGTTGGTTTGAGCGGGCGATCGACCTGAACCCCAACTATGCTCAAGGCTTTTATGCAAGCGCCTTTACCGCTCTGATGACCGGCGATATCGCCAAGGTCGACGCGGGGCTGGATGCAGCACTCGAGCTGAGCCCGCTCGACCCGCTGCTATATGGCATCCACGGCGTGCGCGCGCAGGCTCAGATCCAGGTGGGCGACACAATGGCAGCCGCCCGTCTGGCCGACCGCGCGGCCTCTACCCCTGGCGCGCATTACCTCATCTCGATGATCGCAGCCGTGGCCAACGGGCTAGAAGGTCGTCACCAACAGGCCAGCCGCTGGGCGCAAGATGCGCGGCGGCGCAAGCCAGACGCCTCGTCAGCCCAATATTTCGCGGCTTTCCCGATCCGAAACGAAGCGGCACGCGCCCAAATCGCGGCAGAGCTGAAACGACAGGGGTTCTGATCGTGCTGGCAGCACCAATTCGAACCCGTTTCAGCCGGGGCAGACAGCTTCCGCTGCCCAAACGCCCGTTGCGCGAAACGACAGTGTCGCCGCTGGATCAGGAGCTGGACTTGTCGGCCGCCTATCAAGGCGCGGTTCACCAGACATGCGATGACGCCGACGCCGTTGCAGCCCTGCCGGAACGGCGGCAGGGGACTGGCACAGGCCGCCACGCACACCGGGGCGGCGTCGTCATTGCCCGGTCGGGCTGGGGATATCAGCCTGCAGCGGTTTCTTTTTGCGCGGCCCGAGATAGATGATCGATCCGATCGACATGGCGATCAGGACCAGTGCGATAGGGTGGCTCAGCAATTCTGCCGGATTGTCATTGGTGATCAGCCGCGCCCGGACAACCGCGCTTTCCAGCTGGGGCGTCAGCAGGAATGCAACGATGAAGGCCACGATCGAATAGCCGAAAGCCCGCATCATGTAGCCGAACACCGCCGCCGCGATCATCACGAAAACGCCGAAGGTCGCGCCGGTGATCACAAACGAGCCCGCAAAGCACAAAAGCATCGCTGCGGGGTAGATGACGGTGCCCGGGGCCGACACCACCATCGCCCAGAACCGCATCCCGAACTGGCCGACGCCGAGGTTGCAGAAATTCGCCACAAGCATTGCGCCGAACATCCCGTAGACCAGTTGTGCCTGCTGCTGGAACAAAAGGGGGCCGGGTTGGATACCGTGGATGATGAAGGCCGACACCAGCAGGGCGGCCGCGATATTTCCCGGAATGCCAAGGGTCAGCAGCGGGATAAGGTTTGCGCCTACCACGGCGCTGTTGGCGGTCTCGGACGCGGCGATCCCGCGCGCATCGCCCTTGCCGAAGGCCTCGGGGTCTTTGGCGGCCTGCTTGTTGACGGAATAGCTCAGGAACCCGGCCGTGGTCGATCCGAGGCCCGGGATGGCCCCGATGATGGTGCCGATCACGAAGGCCCGAAATGCGACAAACCGATTGGCCCAGAACTCGGCAAACGTCACGACGCTGTCCCCGCGCGAGCGGCCCTTGATCGAAATGGCGGATTGCTGCGTCTTGTCGGATGCGCGCATGCCCAACAGGCCGATGAGAACGCCGCTCATTGCCAGTGCGCCGATGCTGACGGCGGTCAGCGGCACGCCGTCATACAGCTCGAGGATGCCAAAGGTGAAGCGCGGTGTGGCCATGCCCGGATCAAGCCCGACCGTCGCCAGCAGGATGCCGAACGCGGCCGAGATCAGCCCCTTGATCATGGAATCCCCGACCAGCCCGCTGATCACCGTAAAGGCGAGGATCATCAGCGCGGTGATTTCCACAGGTCCCATGTTCAGCGCCACTATGGCCAGCGGCGCGGCCAGAAGGATCAGGACGATATCACTGGCCAGATCGCCCGATACCGAGTGGTACAGCGCGTATTTCATGGCCTTCATCGGCTTGCCGTTCTTGGCCATCGGGTGGCCGTCCATGGTCGTCGCCGCCGATTCCGCCGACCCCGGCACGTTCAGCAGGATCGCGGGCACGGCTCCTCCGATCGTGCCCCCCTTGTTGACCGAAATCAGGAATGAAATCGCCGCCAGCGTATCAAGGCCATAGGTCAGCGGTACGGCAATCGCCAAGGCCATGATGATGCTGAGCCCCGGGATCGCACCGACAATCTGGCCCAGGGCAACGCCGCCCAGAATGAACAGCATGTTCGTGAGGGTGAACACGTCCGCGAACCCTGCAAGCAGAAGGGAGAAATCGACCATGGCAAGGGTTCCTCAGGATTTCAGGACAAGGGTCGTGACAACAAGACGGTGAACAAGACCCACACAAAAACCGGCACGCCGATCAACGTCGTGGCGGCCCAAAGGGGCCTGCGTTCGCGCAAGAGCACCAGGCTGGCCATCATCAAACCGCAGGCCACGGGCAAAAACCCAAGCATCGGCAGAAGCAGCGCCGCGACCACAAGGGCCCCGATGAAACAGACGAAACCAAGGATTTCGCGGCCAGCCGGAACCGACGCTCCGGGGCGC
>CAYWTM010000002.1:0-92188 GCA_964460185.1 uncultured Roseicyclus sp.
GCCCCCAGGCCCCCATCAGGAGCGGGCGGAACACCACCAGCGTGACATAGGCAAAAATCGCGAAGCTGAAGGCGAAGGGCACATGGTACCCCATCCCGAGCTTGCGGGAGATCTCGACCTCGCGCAGGGCCCAGGACACGAACGCCCCGACCGCGCAGAATGTTATGATCTGCCAAAGCCCGCCTTCCATCAGCGGTGCGAACCCAAGCCCGTAGCTCAGGTCAGGTGGGGCGATGTTGATGGTCCAGGGGTTGAAGTTGCCATCCATGGCAGCCCCCCAGAAGATCAGGATCGTCCCCAACATGGCGAAAAAGGCTGTCGTCACACCGAAGAAGCCCACGTAGAACGGGCCAACCCAGAAGTCGAACAGATCGCCGCCAATCAGCGTCCCTCCGCGGACGCGGTACTTTTTCTCGAAGCTTAGCAAAGCCATGCGTCTGTCTCCGCGTGTGGCGGCATATCCCCTGTGCGGTCAGCCGTCAGTGAAATCGTCGATTGGCTGCGGGCGGAACGGGCGTGCCGCCCGCAGCGATGTTCTTGCCGTCAAGGACGGGTCTCGGCTTTAGTTGCCGAAGCCTGCAGTCATTGCGGCGGACTCGAACCAGTTCAAACCGGACGACAGAACCACCAGGTGGATCATTGCCGCGAGAAGGAACAGAAAGACGCCCTGCGCCACGAATACGCGGCGGGGGTCGAAAATGAGCCAGATCTTGTAGAACTTAGCCATGTGTTAGCTCCTTCCTCAGAACCAGGGCGCCCAGATGTACGTGGCGAGATGAGCAACCAGGGCGACGGCCGAGAACAGCCAGAGCCCGCTCATATACACCGCGTGCAGCTCTTGCGCCTGCTCGTCGGTCAGACCTGTGAAGGACAGGTCGGAATTGTCAGCCATAAACTTTCCTCCGGAACGTTAGACTGATGCCGCATACCCTGCGGCCGGGCCCCGACAAGGCCTCATTGCCCTGCCGGCCATTTCGCTTTCGCCCGATTGCTCGGGGTTTGGCGAACACGGTCTCGACTCCGGTCGTCACGCCGAGGATTTCGTCGGTCGGTTCCGCGCGCCTGATGGTCTAAATCAGGGTCTGTTACGCAGTTTTGACTCTATCTCAGGCCGAAAAGATCATCGGTGTGATGATCGACGCCTGGCTCCAGGCGCGCTTGATCGGACCCTTTTCGGGAAGCTTCCCTGCCTTGATCGTCGCCAGCGCCCAGGTCAGGCAGGCAAGCGGCAACGTGGCCATGAGAATGATCCCGAAGTAGATCAGGAATTCCGTCCGGGGCGGCTTGTGCCGCGTGACGGGGGTATTGGATGAGACATCAGCCATCTCACTCTCCCTTTGTGAAATCGAAACCCGTGGGCGCCAGTGCCTTCACGGTATCCTTGAGAACCCGCTCCGCGCCCCCGGCAAGTGCAGCCTTTTCGGCGGCATCGCGGAGAGTCTTGGCAGCGGAAATACGGGTCAGAATGGGGTGTTCGGACACGATACGGTCAAGCAGCACCTGGGCGTCTTCGTCCCAGGGGAAATCGCGGCGCAGGGTCGTTGGGGTTGCGGCGGCGCTATCCATCTCGCTGCCCAGCGGCAGGATGTGGAACAGCGCATCGAAAAGACCGTTGCAGACCTCCTGGATCAGGTAGGTTGCTCCCGCGTAGCCCATGAACGGCGTGCCGGTCGCGCGACGGATCGCGGCGCCCGGGAAACTGGCCGGAATAAACGCGGGCTTGGGCCCATGCCCGGCCGCCATTTCCGCGAGATACATCTTTTCGTTGATGGACCCCATCAAGATCAGCGGGCGTTTGCCCGACACCATCGCGCGAACCTCGTCATTGTCGGTCTTGCGGCCGGCGATGCGAGCGACGGCGAAGGCACAGGGCAGGCCCATGTCTTCTTCCAGGAACAGGCGAATGCCACGCGCATAGGTTTCATTGGCGACAATCCCGAAAGACGCCGTTGCAAAGAAATCCTGCGTGACCGACCGCCACAGATCCCAGACCGGTTTGATCGTGGAATGCTTTTCGACCTGGATGAACGGTTCCGGGTCCAACCCAAGCAGATCCCCGAGCTTGCGAAGAAACTTGGTCGTGCTTTCGATACCGATCGGCGCCTGGAGGTAGGGCTTGCCCAGGACCTCGCACAGACCTCGGCCAAATTCGCGATACATGCAGATGTTCACATCCGCATTCACCAGGTTGCGCATCTCGGCCACGTGGCTGCCAAGCGGCATGACCATGTTGACCTCTGCGCCGATCCCTTCGACCAGACGCCGGATTTCGGCCAGGTCGGACGGCATGTTGAAGGTGCCGTACATCGGCCCGAGGATGTTGACGCGGGGGGCATCGCCCTCTTCGCGCTTTTTCTCGGGCGGCATCCGGCCCTTGGTCATGCCAAACTCGGTAAAGATCCAGGTCATCGCGCGATCGGCGCTTTCCCATTGGTCTTCGTCGATCGTGCGCGGCAGGAACCGTTGGATATTGGTGCCCATGGGCGTGACGCCGCCGCCGATCATCTCGGCAATCGAGCCTGTGACAACCACGGCCGGCAGAGCCGGATCCAGCGTTTCCCAGGCCCGTTTCATCGCGCCTTCTGTGCCATCACGGCCCAGCTCTTCCTCGCCCAGGCCGGTGGTGACGATCGGCAGCTCATGAGGCGGAAGCGCATCGGTGTAATGCAGCACCGACGTGACTGGCAGGTTTTCACACCCGACAGGGCCATCGATGATGACCTGCAGGCCCTTTACGGCGGTAAAGGCGTAAACCGACCCCCAGTAGCCACCAGCGCGATCATGATCCTGAACTAGCATCAGATCATCTCCTGCGCTTTGGCGGCGCGCGCCTGTTTGTCGAGCTTTTTCTGATGCATGGCGCGGAAATCGGGGCGCAGGTTCGGCGCGCCTTCCCAGATGCCGGCGGCGTCGCCTTCGCCAACGCCTTCGAAGAATTCCTTCATGTGTTCCATGCGGCCCTTGTTGGCCATGGCGGCATTGACGACCTGTTGCAGGCTGCCGGCCCCCATCGGGCCCATCAGCGGACGCGCGGAAATCAGGTTGGTGAAATACAGGCTGGGAATGCCCAGCTCCTTGCCCTTTTGCACGACCGGCGTGGTGCCGATGGCGAGGTCGGGCTGGATGGCCTCCATCGCGGCACAGTCATCTTCGAGCGACGCGCGGAACTTGACCTTGACGCCCCTCGATTCGAGCCAGTCGACGTCAGAGGCCGACCATTTGGTCTTGGGGCAGGCAGTGCCGACATAGGGCACATCCGCGCCGCTTTCGATCAGCAGGCGGGCAACCAGAAGCTCGGATCCCTCATAGCCCGATAGCGTGATCGTGCCCTTGATCGGGGTTGCGGCCAACGCGGTCTTGATCGCGGGCAGGAACGCGTTCTGAGCCGCGGCAATGTTGGCCGCCGGGACGCCGTAGGCCTCACCGATGTTCTTGAGCCAATCGGCGGTGCCGTCATGACCGACCGGGGCGGACCCGACGATGGTGCGACCGGCTGCTTCGAATTCACGGATGGCTGCGGTGTAGAACGGGTGGATGGCTGCAACGACCTGGCTATCCAAAGCGGAATAGAGCTCGCGCCACTCACGGCAGGGAACGACCGGACCTGCCGCCAGACCGAGTGGCGCGAGCATTCCCCCGATACCCAGAGGGTCGGCGGGGAACATTTCGCCCAACAGCGTAACTGTCGGACGGTCTGATTTACCCGAGACAGGGGCTTGTACGGGACCGGCCTCCACTTCCTGTCGGGCATAGTTGAGCATGGCACCAGCCAGGACATCCTTGGCTTCGGCATGCGTCGGGATCCCGAAACCGGGAACATCGATGCCCACAATGCGGACACCGTTGATCTCATCCGGCAACAGCCGGAGAGGCACACCGGACGCGGTGGGAACACAAAGGTTGGTGACCACGATTGCGTCGTAACGCTCGGGGTCGGCCATCTCGTGCACGGCGTCGCGGATGTCTTCAAAGAGCTTCCCCGTCACCAGGGTCTCTGAATTGAAGGGGACGTAGCCGACCGAACGGCGTGCCCCGTAAAAATGGCTCACGAAGGTCAGGCCATAAACGCAGCACGCCGATCCGGACAGGACAGTCGCGGTGCGGCGCATGCGCAAACCCACCCGAAGCGACCCGAATGCGGGACACATCGATTGTGGCTTGTCATGGGGGCCTTTCGGGTAATCCTTGGCGTATTGATCGAGGATCTCGGATTTTCCGGCAGCGCGTGCCGCCGCCTCCATCGTCGAACCGGCATGGCATCCCATCCCGTCGCCACTTGCGGAAACAGGGCCTGTTTCAACAGGTTCGGCGCGCGCTTCGCCACGGATCACTTCCGTGTCGGCCGCATCGTCGTATCTGATTTCCTTGTCCATCAGATCATGCCTCGTCGTAGACGACTTCGAGGGATTTCTGCGGCGTCGCGTTCTTGCCGCGCATGTCCATGTCGGTCGCGGGCACCAGCTCGATCCCGGCACCGGTTTCGGAACCGTCGAACAGTTCCAGCAACTGATCCTGGTTTAGCGCGGTCGGCCGCATCGGAGGCGCAACGGCAACGTTTTCACCAAGGGCGGCAAACAGCGTGCCCCATTCGCTCTCGGCGGTGCCGACGATCTGGTAATTGGCGGATTTCTTGCGCAGGTCGTCGTTTTGCGGGATCGAGGCGAGGATCGGGATCTCCACCGCCTTGGCAAAGGCCTGCGCCTCGCCCGAGCCATCGTCCTTGTTGATCACCAGGCCCGCGACGCCGACATTGCCGCCGAGCTTGCGGAAATACTCCACCGCCGAACAGACATTGTTGGCGACATAAAGAGATTGGAGGTCGTTGGAGGCAACAAGAATGACCTTCTGCGCCATGTCGCGCGCAATCGGCAGGCCAAAGCCGCCACAGACAACGTCGCCCAGGAAATCGAGCAGGACATAGTCGAAATCCCAGTCATGAAAGCCTAGCTTTTCGAGCAACTCGAACCCGTGGATGATCCCACGGCCACCGCACCCGCGACCGACCTCGGGGCCGCCAAGTTCCATCGCGAAGACACCGCCGCGCTTGAAGCAGACATCGCCGATCTTGACCTCCTCGCCGGCCAGCTTCTTGGCCGAAGAGGTTTCGATGATGGTCGGGCAGGCCTTGCCGCCGAACAGCAGGCTGGTGGTATCGGATTTCGGATCGCAGCCGATCAACAGGACGCGCTTGCCCTGTTCGGCCATCATGTGGCTCAGATTTGCCAGCGTGAAGGATTTGCCGATGCCGCCCTTGCCGTAGATCGCGATGATCTGCGTCTTCGAGGTCGGTTCACCCTGCGGCACTTCCAGCGACGGCTCTGCCGCCTCTGCCCTGAGCTGGTTGTCGTAGTCTTTGAGGTTCGGGGGTGTGTCGAGGCTCATGCGGCGTTCTCCCAGTTCAGGATCATTTTGAGACAGGCCGGATCTTCGAAGGCCGTCTGATAAGCATTCGCCGCTTGGCTCGCGGGAACGGTGTGGGTGATCAGGCCACTCAGGCTGAGCGCGCCATGATCAATCAGGTCACGGGTGGCGATCAGATCTTCGCGGGTCCATTCAGCGGCGATGCGAAAGCGCGCTTCGCGCATGAAGGCCGGCGGAAAAGCAAAGGACAGCGGTTCGGGGTAGAAGCCCGCCAACACGATCTCGCCACCCTTGGCGAGACGGCCAACCATGGTATCCAGCAAGGATCCCACGCCCGACGCATCATAGATGCAGCCGTAATCGCGTTTCTCGTCATCATCGGGATTCACAACGGCATACCCCGTGGCGCCCGCTTGCCGGTCGGGGTTGATTTCCCAGACAGTCGGAGCGGCACCGCCCGCGGCGATCGTCAAGCGCGCCAAAAGCCGGCCGAACACACCGTGACCGATGATCAATTCGGGCAGCTTGGTATCCATTCCGGCCAGAGCGTGCCTTGCGGTGGCCGCCAATGCCAGCAACGCGCCTTCGGGCCCCATTCCGGGGTCTATTCGCACAACCCGGTTTGCCGATGTAACCAACCTGCTTGATGCACCGCCGAACAGGCCCTTTACGTCGCCGTAGCAATTGGCGCCGGGCACGAAAACGATATCGCCAGGCGCGTAGCCCGTGTTCGGCGCGGCCTCGACCACTTCACCGGCGGCCTCGTATCCGGGAACAAGCGGGTATCCCATTCCGGGGAACGGCGGCATGTTTCCCGACCAGAACAGTTTCTCCGTACCGGTCGAAATCCCGGAATGGCGCACGTCGACAACCAGGTCGCCCTTGGACGGATCCGACAGAGTAACCTCTCCCAGATCAAGGGTTTTCGGGCCTTCCAGAATGACAGCGGTGGTTTGCAAAAGGATGATCCCGGTCCTTGGAAGCGACGCACGAAGAATCTTCGCGCTGCGACATTTCGACTGTCAGTTTAGCCTGACACTTTCAGATGTCAATCTGAATGGACACTAATGTATGATCTTCGTTACGGTTTTCTGGCTTCCACGACCGACGTTATGAACGGTCGCGCCGTCGGGCGTTGGGCTATTCCGGCGAAGCCGGCCGCCGCGAGATGGTCCCCGATATCTGCCGCGCTGCGCGCGCGCCCCGTGCCCATCGCCATGCAATACAGGCCGAAATAAGCGTCGCCCGGCCGGTTGGGCCTGGCCCCGCCCGACATGGGTTCCGATATGATGATCCGCCCACCTTTCGGCAGGGCCTCGTAGGCTTTGGCCAACAGCATCGCGACGGTGTCATCGCCATGATCGTAGAGCACCCGGATCAGGCTGATTGCATCCGCACCCCGGGGCAGCGGATCGGTGCGGAAACTGCCACCCGTGATCCTTGCGCGGTCGGAAAGACCGGCAGCGTCGAACCGGGCCCTTGCCCCGTCAATGACCACGGAAAGGTCGAAAAGATGAAGGTTCAGAGACGGATTCTTGCGTCCGGCGGCCGTCAGGAACGCGCCCGTCCCGCCGCCGACATCCAGCAAGGTATCGACATTGCGAAGATCGAGAACGCGCAAAGCTTCATCCGCCACAAGGGTCTGGCTTTGCGCCATCAGCTCGGAATAGACTCGGGCGGTTTCCGGATCGCTTTCGCCGGTCGCGCCGAACACATAGGGCCAGAACGCGGCCAGTTCGGTATTCTGCCCATCGCGAAAAAACGCAACTGGGTCAGCCATGTCGCGATACAGCACGTCGTGGTGCCGGATCATCTGCGAAAGGCCCGGAATTCCGGGAAGCGCCGCGCCAAGCCGGCCAAGCGCATAACGATTGTCGCGCTGCAACCTGAGCAACCCCAGCGACGCCGCCGCCTGACACAGGACACGCATGCGATCCGGGTTCAGACCGCAGCGCAGGGCCAGATCGTCGGCACTGCGCGGCTGGCTTGCGAGGTGATCGGCCATGTCGAATTGCACAAAAGCCATCAAGACCTGGCTGTGCAGGAAACCCGCCACCAGGTCGAAAAGCGCCTCACCATCGCGACGCGCCACGCGCGCGGCGAAAGGTGTCCGCGCGGCCCAGGATTGGAATTTCGGGGATCTCAGCAGCGCCGTGCGCCAGCCATAGAAACGATCCGACAGACTGGTGCGGTTCAGGCTGGCCTGCTGGTCCGCCAAAGCCATCGCTCAGACCATCTGGTGCGCGGGCAGAACCGGCGTCAGCCGCTCGGCGGTCTTGCGCACCATTTCGCACAGGGCCGCCTCACCCGGACAGGACGGGATCGAGGAAATCGCGCCGGACAGGATATCCTCCAACCGGCGGATCGCACCCCTGACACCCAGTTCGGACACCGCGTTGGGGCGATTGTTGATCTCGTCCTGATGGGCGGGTTTGCCCAACGTCTCTTCGTCGTAAAGCGCGTCGCGCAGATCGTCGGCAACCTGAAAGGCTTCACCGATGCGCGCGCCCAGTTCGGTCCACCCATCGGCATCTTCGCCGGCGGCGGCTGCACCCATCCGGGTTGCGGCGGTGAACAGCGCACCGGTCTTGGCGCGGTGATAGGCGCCGAGGTCGATCTTGTCTTCGCTTTCCCAGCCCTGGCCGGCGCAAATGCCGCCCGGCATGCCGGTGCTTTCACCAAGGATACGGATCAGGTTGATCGCGCGCTCCGGGTCATGTTGTGCAGCGCGGGCCAGAACCTCGAACGCCATGATGATCAGGGAATCACCGGTCAGCAGCGCCAGCGGTTCGCCATAGGCCATGTGAACCGTGGGTTTGCCGCGCCGCATGTCTGCATTGTCGAAACACGGCATGTCGTCATGCACGAGGCTGGCGCAATGGATCAGTTCGATCGCGGTCGCGGCTGCATCTGAAACGGCAGGGCTGCGGTCGCCACAGGCCATGGCCACCGAAAGGCAGATCGTCGGCCTGATCCGCGCGCCGCCCGGGTTCACGGCATAATCAAGGGCGGCGGCCAGACGGGGCGGCGCGGACCCAGCCTGCCCTTGCCGGATCGCGGTGGCAATGGCGGCTTCTATGCGAGGTTTCAAGCTCATGGGTGTCCCCTCATACCGCCCAGAATCTGCGCGTGTTTACAGTCATTGTGTAAATTACAGTGGACATATCACCGCAAACTGTCAACATGAATGGACACTTTGGAGGGAGATTGCCGTGACAGACCAGGCAATCCGCGCCGTGGTGGTCGGCGCCGGTATTGGCGGCTTGTCGGCGGCCATGCGCCTTGCCCATGCGGGCTTATCCGTGACGGTCGTGGATATGCACGGCGCGCCTGGCGGCAAGATGCGCACCCGCGCGTCGGCGGCGGGTCCGATAGATATCGGCCCCACGGTCATGACCCTGAAAGGCATGTTCGAGACCTTGTTCCAGGATGTCGGGGCAAACCTGTCGGATCATGTCACGTTGATTCCCGATACCATCCTGGCGCGGCATTTCTGGCCTGACGGATCGTCCCTTGATCTGTCGCACAATCCCGAGGAGAGCGCCGAAGCGGTGGCAGCATTCGCCGGACCCAGGGCCAGGACCCAATTCCAGCGCTTTGCGCAAGACGCAAAAAACCTGTTCGAGGCGTTCGATGCGCCCGTCATGCAGGCCGAGGCTCCAGGACTTGCAGCGCTGACCGCCCATGTCTTGCGACATCCGCGCCTGATCCCGGCCATGGCGCCGGGGAAAAGCCTGGCCGGCAGCCTGGCCGCCCGCTTTTCCGACCCGCGCCTGCAACAGCTCTTTGGGCGATATGCGACCTATGTGGGCGGCTCCCCCTATCAAAGCCCCGCCGTTCTTGGCCTGATCTGGCATTCCGAAGCCTCGGGTGTCTGGCGGGTCGAGGGGGGGATGCACCAGCTGGCCATTGCGATGCAAAAGCTTGCTACCGGCATGGGCGCGCAATTCCGGTTCAACGCCAGGGCCGCGCGGATCGAGCAACAAAACGGCCGCGCATGCGCCGTCCACCTGGAAGACGGCACGCGGCTGCCGGCCGACCTGGTCGTGTTCAATGGCGATCCAAAGGCCCTCGTCGACGGACATCTTGGGCCGGCAGCAATGGGGGCGGTCCGTCGCGCGGGCGTTGCGGCGCGCAGCCTGTCTGCGTTTGTGCTGGGCTTTGCCGCCGAACCCGAAGGCGTGGATCTGGCGCATCACAACGTCTTTTTCTGTGCCGATCCGAAACGCGAATTCGACGATCTGTCCGCAGGCCGAATGCCCGCGGACGGCACCCTTTACATCTGCGCACAAGACCGGGGCGGCGAGACGCCCAGCGGGCTTGAGCGTTTCGAGATCATTCTGAACGGCCCGCCCGGGCACCCCTCGACCCCGGAGGACGAGAAAACATGTCTAACACGCACCTTCGAGACTTTGCAGACGATGGGATTGAGCTTTTCTCCCAGGCCGGGCGTGGACGCCCTGACCACTCCAAGGGGGTTCGATCGGGCGTTTCCGGCGTCGGACGGTTCCCTTTACGGGCTGAGCCCACATGGAATGATGGCGACCTTTCAGCGGCCGACGGCCCGCACCAAGCTCCGGGGGCTTTACCTGGCGGGGGGCGGGGCACATCCGGGGGCGGGAATTCCGATGGCCTGCCTCTCAGGGCAGCACGCGGCCGCGGCGATCTTGAGCGACCTTGCTTTGACCTCGACGTCCCATCGGACGGCTACGCATGGTGGTATGTCGACGGCATCAGCCATGACGGAACGCGCGCAATCTCCATCATCGGTTTCATAGGGTCGGTCTTTTCGCCGTGGTATCGCTGGAGCGGCCGCAAGAACCCCGCCAATCATTGCTGCCTGAACGTCGTGACCTATGGCAAGGGCGGTCGCTGGACGATGACGGACCGCGGCGAAAACGCACTTGGGCTAAGCGCGGACCGACTGCAGATCGGGCCGTCGGCCATGGTCTGGCGCGGTGATCACCTGGTGATCGAGATCGAAGAAATGTCGACGCCCCATGGCCAGAAGGTCATCGGCGAGGTGATCATTCGCCCCGCTGCGCTGACACAGGTGGAAATGGCGCTGACCGAAGATGGCGCGCATGTCTGGCGGCCCTTCGCTCCGAAAGCAGAGATAGAGGTGCGCCTGAATCGTCCTGGCTGGAACTGGGACGGTCACGGCTATTTCGACGCGAATTTCGGAACGCGCGCGCTCGAGGCGGATTTCAGTTACTGGACATGGGGTCGGTTCCCGCTGAATGACGGAGCCGCGTGTTTTTATGACGCGGTCCGTCGCGATGGATCAACGCTGGAGGCCGCAATCGGGTTTGCCGAGAATGGCCAACCGCGCGTCATCGCCCATCCCCCAAAGGCCAAACTGAAACGACCGGGCTGGATGGTGCGCCGTGAAACCCGCGCCGATGACGGGTATCGCCCCCGGCAGGTCAAGGCGATGCTGGATGCGCCGTTCTACAACCGCTGCGCCGTGCAGACGCAGATCAACGGCGAAGAAACCATCGGCGTGTTCGAGGCGCTGGATCTGGACCGGTTCAGGGGTCCCTGGCTGATGCCGATGCTGGCGGTTCGCGTCCCGCGGCGGTCGGGTTGGCCAAAAGGTCCGCGATCTTGATCCCTGACTGATGGTTGCGGCAGACGACGGCGCCCTCCATATACATCCGAAAGACGGAGGCCTCATGGCAAATACGGATTTTCCCGGTTGGCACGGCACCACCATCATCGGTGTGCGCAAGGGTGGCGAAGTCGTGATCGCAGGTGATGGCCAGGTCAGCCTGGGCAACACGGTAATCAAGGGCACGGCCAGAAAGGTGCGGCGCCTGTCGCCCGGTGGCTATGATGTCGTGGTGGGTTTTGCAGGATCGACGGCAGATGCCTTTACCTTGCTGGAACGACTTGAGACCAAGCTCGAGGCGATGCCGGGTCAGCTGGCCCGCGCGAGCGTCGAACTGGCCAAGGATTGGCGCACCGACAAATACCTTCAGAAACTCGAGGCGATGCTGATCGTCACCGATGGCGCGGATCTGCTGGTGATCACGGGGGCCGGTGACGTGCTGGAGCCCGAACATGATGTGACGGCCATCGGATCCGGTGGAAATTATGCGCTGGCCGCCGCGCGGGCGATGATCGACACCGACAAGGATGCCGAAACCATCGCGCGCGACGCCATGGCGATTGCCGCCGATATCTGCGTGTTCACGAACGGTCGCCTGACGGTGGAGCGTATCAGCGCATGACCGACATCACCCGCGATGACCTGCGCGCGGCGGTGACGTCGGGCGTGATGACAGAGGCGCAGGCCGCATCGCTGATCACCGTCGCGGAAACGCGTGCCGGGGTGCGCGATCGCATGGCTGGCCTTGATGAGCCGTTCGAGCTGTTCAAGGGCTTCAACGAGATCTTCATCGTGGTCGGCCTGTCGATCCTTTACGCCGGATTTCTTGGTCTGACGGGCGCGACCCTTTTGGGTACCACCAAGGGATACATCCTCGGCATGATCTTTGCGGTCGTCGGCTTGGGCGGCACGATCGTTCTGGCGCGGTACTTTACGCTGATCCGCCGGATGGTGGCGCCTTCGATCGCGCTGGCGATCATGTTTGGCATATCGGCCGGGCAGTTTGGCCTGTCGTTCAGCGCGATGCTGGATATGGAGTTCCAGGGAACGCTGACAACCAGCGCCGTGGTCGCGGCGATCCTGCTATCTGTTTACTACGCCCTGTTCCGTGTGCCCTTTACCGTGGCCCTGATCGCGATGGCGGTTTTTGGAACCGCCTTTGGCCTGGCCATGACGCAAGGCGCCCTGCCTCAATCGCCTGCCGACATCTTTTTGCTGAGCGTGGATGGCCCCTTTGCCCTGATTACCATCGGGCTGGGCATTCTGGGCCTGATCGTGGCCCTGGCCTTCGACATGAGCGACCCGCATCGTATCACACGGCGCGCGGCCAGCGGGTTCTGGCTGCATGTGATCGCAGCGCCGGCGATCGTGAATACCGTGGCGCTCAGCCTGTTCCAGATCGACACGCTTGCCGCACAACTTGCCATCGTTGTTTTCGTTTCGATCATGGCGATTTTTGCCGTGATCATCGACCGGCGATCCTTTCTCGTGTCGGGTGTCGGCTATATCGTGGCGCTGGCCGCGACGGTTGCCGAAGGCAATGCATTTTTGATCATCCTTTTGCTGGGCGCGGGCCTTGTGCTTTTGGGCGCCCAATGGGAAGTCCTGCGGCGCAGCTTGATGGGCGTGCTGCCCGCCTTTCCCGGCAAGACACGTCTCCCGCCCTGGACATCCCAAGTATCGGAGGTTTTCCCCTCGTGACCGACCTGACCCCCCGAGAGATCGTGAGCGAACTGGACCGGTTCATCATCGGACAGAGCGACGCAAAGCGTGCCGTCGCCGTGGCACTGCGCAACCGCTGGCGTCGCAAGCAGTTGGGCGATGATCTGCGCGATGAGGTTTATCCAAAGAACATCCTGATGATCGGGCCCACCGGCGTCGGCAAGACCGAGATCAGCCGCAGGCTGGCGAAACTGGCCCGCGCGCCCTTCATCAAGGTCGAAGCAACGAAATATACCGAGGTCGGATATGTCGGCCGCGACGTGGAACAGATCATTCGCGATCTGGTAGACGCAGCACAGGTGATGGTCCGCGATCACATGCGTGAAGAAGTCAAGGCCAAGGCCCACAAGGCCGCGGAAGATCGCGTTATCGAGGCCCTGGCCGGCGACACGGCCCGCGACCAGACCCGCGAGATGTTCCGAAAAAAGCTGCGGTCGGGGGAACTCGACGACACGATCATCGAACTTGAGGTCGCCGATACTTCGAATCCGATGCAGGGGTTCGAAATCCCCGGTCAGCCCGGCATGGGCGGCATGGGCGGCGGCATGATGAACCTGGGCGATATCTTTGGCAAAGCCTTTGGCCAGCGCACGACGAAACGCCGGATGACGGTCGCGGCCAGCTACCTGGTTCTGATCGACGAAGAGGCCGACAAACTTCTGGATCAGGAGATGGTGACGAAAGAAGCCCTGCGTGCCGTGGAACAGAACGGCATCGTCTTCATCGATGAAATCGACAAGGTCGCCACCCGTCAGGATACGCGCGGCGGCGATGTCAGCCGCGAAGGCGTGCAACGCGATCTGTTGCCCCTGATCGAAGGAACGACCGTCAGCACCAAGCACGGGCCGGTCAAGACGGACCATATCCTGTTCATCGCATCCGGCGCGTTCCATATCGCCAAACCCTCTGACCTCCTGCCTGAGCTTCAGGGCCGCCTGCCGATCAGGGTAAATCTGCGGGCGTTGACCGAAGCCGATTTCGTGCGGATCCTCACCGAAACCGACAATGCGCTTACCCTGCAATACACGGCCCTGATGGCCACCGAAGAGGTGACCGTCAGCTTTACCGAAGACGGGATCGCGGCCCTTGCCAAGATCGCGGCCGAGGTGAACGAAAGCGTCGAGAATATCGGCGCAAGACGGCTATACACCGTCATTGAGCGCGTTTTCGAGGAATTGAGCTTTACCGCACCCGACAGGGCTGGCGATGTCGTGACGGTGAACGCCGAATTCGTGGAAAAGAACCTGGGCGAGTTGACCCGCAGCACGGATCTAAGCCGGTACGTCTTGTGATCCGGATGTGACGGGCGCGCTGGTTTGGGGCCGCGTTGACGACACCCCCCTAACCCTCATGCCCTAGCCGCGCCTTTTGAGGTAAACGTAATACGCTCCACCCCCGCCATGGCGTTGATGCGCCTCGCGGATGTCGAGAACGATGGCGCCCAGGGGCGGGGCATGAAGCCAGCTGGGCACCTGATGCTTCAGAACCCCTCGTCGGATGGGAATCGGATCACCGCTATCGCGATCCCTGCCCTTGCCCGTGATCACCAGAACGAGCCGTTTTCCAGCATCATGGGCATCCGCGATGAACCGGATCAGCGCAGGATGCGCCTGCGCCAGGGTCATTCCGTGCAGATCCAGCCGTCCTTCGGGCTTTAGCTTGCCGCGAGTCATTTTCTTGTAGGCGCCGTGATCCATTCTGACGGGCGCCATCGCCAGATGTCTGGACAGGCTTGGCGCGGGCTGGATGAGAGCGCTTGACTGAACCGCGTTCTCACCCAGACGAAAGGTGGGAACCGGCGCGCGTTCTGCTCCGGGGTCAGCCGGTCTTGCAGGCTTGGTGGTGAACGGCTCGCCCGGGGTGCGGCGCGACGCATGGTTCAGCGGGGTAGCGGTCTTCGCGACGCGATTCCAAAGGGTACGATCCTCGGCGCTGAGGCCGCGTTTGGTTTTCTTCGCCATCAATCACGCGTCCGGGGCGCGTTGATGAGCCAGTTCGATCGGCAAGAACACGATCATGCGGCCGGGATCGCGGATGCGGCCCGCCTCAAGCCCGGCCTCGTCACCGAAGCCGTAGAAGATATCGGCCCTCTGGGCGCCACGAATAGCGCCGCCGGTATCTTGTGCCATCATGAGCCGGCGCATCGGGTTTTCGCCGTCTTTCTCGATCCAGACCGGCGCGCCCAGCGGTGTGAACTCGGGATCGACCGCGATGGTTCGCATCGGGGTGATCGACCGGTTCATGGCGCCAAGAGGCCCCTGATCCGGGTCGTCTATGTCGACTTCCCGAAAGAAGATATAGGATGGATTGTGATACAACAGTTCGCGCCCTTCGACGGGATTGCTGCGCACCCATCGCTGGATCACCTGCGCCGATACCTGGTGGGGCTGGTATACGCCCCGCCTGACCAGTTCCTGACCGATCGACCGGTAGGGCTGCCCGTTGCGGCCACCATATCCGACCCGCATGACCGACCCGTCAGGCAGGCGAATACGGCCCGATCCCTGGATTTGCAGAAAAAACAGCTCAACCGGGTCATCCACCCAGGCTATTTCCAGGCCACGGCCATCCAGAAGACCGCCCTCCTCGATCTCGCGGCGCGACCGGAAAAGCCCGTCACGCGCTTCGGGCGGTGTACGATACAAGGGATAGCGATACCGCGGTGAACGCCGCAGCGATCCATCCAGTTCCGGTTCGAAATAGCCAGTGAAAAGGGCTGGGTTCTCGCCTCCGATCAGGACGGGCCGGAAGAACAATTCAAAGAACGTGCGTGCATCGGGCGCGGTTTCGGCGATGGCGCAGGGCGCCTCCCAATCGGGGCCTTCCAGGTCGCGGCAGGTGTTGCGGAAAACCGAAAGGGCCGCGGCATGATCATCCGCGGCCCATCCGTCCAGATCCGAAAATTCAAGAATCTCTATAGGTTCTTCGGCCAATGCAGGGCCCATCCAGTTTACGATGGCCAAGGTCAGGCCAAGGAGGACACCCCGAGCCACCATGGTTCATCCGTCTGTGGCCACCAGTGCCCAGTTGGGATCGTCTGATCCCATGTGGCGCGCGAAGGTCCACACGTCACGCTGTCGCTTGATCTCGTTCGGGTCGCCTTCGATCACATCACCATCGGCGTTTTTCACGACCGATGTAAGCTCGGCCACAAGCCGCACGGTCACCTCGGCCTCGCCCGTGGTGCGATCAAAGCGCGCGCTTTCAAGCGCCAGATCCCGCACGCCGATAAAGGATGCAACGATATGCAGGCCTTGCGCCTCACGCTCGGCGATGACGGCGGCAAAGGTTTCCATCACGTCATCGGCAAGGAAGGGGCGCAGTTCATCCACATCGCCGTTCTCAAACGCCATGAGGATCATTTCATATGCCCCGCGCGCACCCTGAAGGAATTCGGTCACCGAAAACCCCGGCTCGGCCATTTTCATCGCCGCCAGTGCCTTGGCGCTTTCGGAACCGTCTTCCACATGGTCGATGATATCGTGATCCGGTCCGCCCTCGATCACCTCGAAATCTCGCCGGGGATCGGCGCGCGAAGATACCTGCGCGGTCGGGGTCTTTTCGAACCCTTCGCGTGTTCCCAGAACGCTTCGCAGGCGGAGGATCAGGAAGATCGCGATGCCGGCCAGAACCAACAAGGACAGGAGGGACGAATTCATTGAGTTTCCTCGGGTGAGTGAGCGGGCTTATATTTGTTTGTGCAAGGCACATATGTAAGGCAGGGGTGGGGTCAAGTCCATGACCGACACGCCGGCTAAATCGCTTAGACTGCAAGGGGGGGCCAGCTTTATGTGGCTGTTTCTGATTTTCCTATCGGTGCCATTGATCGAGATCGCGCTCTTTATCCAGGTCGGCGGTTTGATCGGGTTGTGGCCGACCCTGCTGATTGTTGTTGCGACGGCCGTGGCGGGCACGGCGCTGGTTCGATCTCAGGGGGCGCAGGCCCTGGCGCAATTGCGGGGGTCGTTCGAAAGCCTGCGCGATCCGACCGAGCCGCTGGCCCATGGCGCCATGATCCTGTTTTCCGGCGCTTTGTTGCTGACGCCGGGGTTTTTCACCGATGCCGTCGGTTTCGCCCTTCTGATCCCCGGTGTCCGCAACTGGGTGCTGCGAGAACTCAAGAAACGCATCGAAGTGCATTCCGTCGTCAACGGACAGCGTGAATGGCGCGCTTCGCCACAAGACGACGTGATCGAGGGGTCGTACACCACCGAAGAAGATGACGGACCGCGCGGGCCGTCGGGCTGGACCCGTCACTAAGACCTCCCATTGAGGCTTGGGCCGAGGGCTGATAGACCCTCGCGCCAAGCAGATAATTTTGGAGCCATCAATGTCTGAGACGAATGGCGGGGCCGCCCCCGCACAGCCCGAAGGCCAGCCGCAGGTTCAATTGCCCAAGATGCAGATCCTTGGCCAGTTCATCCGTGATATGTCATTCGAGAATATCGCTGCTCAAAAAGCCGTGAACACGCAGGTTCAGCCTGACATTCAGGTGCAGGTTGCGATGGATGCCCGCAAGCGCGAGGCCGAAAACCAGTATGACGTGATCATGAAGCTGAAAATCGAAAGCAAAACCAAGGAAGAGACCCCTCAATCCCTGTTCTTGCTTGAGCTGGAATATGGCGGGATCTTCAAGATCGAGAACATCGCGAACGAACAGCTGCATCCTTACCTGCTGATCGAATGCCCCCGGATGCTGTTCCCCTTCGTGCGTCGCATCGTGTCGGACGTAACGCGCGACGGCGGGTATCCGCCCCTCAATCTTGAGAATTTCGACTTCATGAACCTGTATCGGCAGCAACTGGCACAACGTGTTGCCAGCCAAAAAGCCGACGCCTGAGCAGTCAGTCGAATTTCGACCAGATCGCGCCGTCTCCAAGGTCTGCCACAAAGGCCTTGTGGGCGGCGCGTTCCGTTTCGGTGATCCTCGGGGGAAGCGGTGCCTGTCTCGGGGCAGGGCGCCACGCCTGTTCGATATCGGCGCTGGTCTTTTTGCGATCGGTGGCGCCAAGGGCGAAATCCGGCTGCCGCCCACCCGTGAGTTCCAGGTAAACATCCGCCAAGATCTCGGAATCGAGCAACGCGCCGTGCAGCGTTCGGTTCGAATTGTCGATTCCGAACCGCCGACACAAGGCATCCAGTGACGCGGGCGACCCCGGAAACCGGCGGCGCGCAATCAGCAGGGTATCGATGGCCTGATCGCCGGGCAGCGTCCGTTCACCAGCCCATTGGAGTTCTGCGTTCAGGAACCGCATGTCGAAACTGGCATTGTGAATCACCAGTTTCGCATCGCCCACAAAATCCAGGAACGCGCGGGCGATTTCGGCGAACCGGGGTTTGTCGGCCAGGAAATCCTCGCCTATGCCGTGCACGGCGAAGGCTTCGGCAGGCATGTCGCGTTCGGGGTTTATGTATTGATGATAGGTGTTTCCCGTCGGAACCTGGTTCCAAAGCTCGACCGCGCCGATTTCCACGATCCTGTGGGCCGGCGTGTCGTGGGGGTCCAGACCCGTGGTTTCGGTATCGAGAACGATCTCACGCATGATTTTGGCCACCTTCCGATTTGGTCAGCGTCGCCACCAGATCTGACACAGCCTGGCGGGTGATATCCAGCGTGTTCGTCTCGATCACGTAATGTGCCCGTTTGCGTTTTTCTGCATCGGGAATCTGGCGGGCCATGATCTGGTCGAACATCGCATCGGTCATACCGGGCCGATCCATAACCCGCTGCCGTTGCGTTTCGGCGTCGGTGCTGACCACCAGAACGGCATCAACCCTCGTCTCGCCGCCGGTTTCGAACAACAACGGGATATCCAGCACGATCAGCGGGTCATCTGCGTGGGTTTCGATAAAGCTATTCCTGCTTTCGGCGACCAACGGATGCACGATGGATTCGAGCCTGTTCAGCAGGTCAGGGTCTTTTTTCAGGGCGGCCTTCAATTTCTCCCGATCGACGGCATCGTCCCGGATCGCGCCGGGTATCATGGATGCAATCGGGGCAACCGCCGCGCCGCCGCGTGCATACAATTCATGAACGGCAGCGTCGGCGTCCCATACCGGCACACCGAGGTCGCGGAACATGGCGGCAGTGGTGGATTTTCCCATGCCAATGGACCCGGTCAATCCCAGACGAAAGCTCATCCGTCCAGAACCGCCCGTCGGACTTCGTCATCGACCATGGGCGTGTAGCCGAACCAGCGTTCAAATCCCGGCACGGCCTGGTGCAGGAGCATTCCCAGCCCGTCAATCGCCTCACATCCTGCAACGGCGGCCGTCCGCAAGAGATCGGTTTCCAGCGGCGAATAAACGATGTCGGTCACGACCGTGGGGGGTGACAGGCGCGACAGGTCGATCGACAGCGGTTGTTTCCCGGTCATTCCAAGCGATGTCGTGTTCACGATCAGCGACGCGTCGGCCACGAGGCTGGGAATTTGTGTCCAGTCATAGGGTTCGACCCGCGCGCCGAATTGTTCCTTCAGGCCATCGGCCCGCGCACGCGTCCGGTTGGCGACCATCACGCGCGGCGCGCCGTCCGCGATCAGGGCCTGGACAACAGCCTTTGCCGCACCTCCGGACCCCAGCACAAGAGCGGGGCCGGCAGCGGCAGTCCAGCCCGGCAAGGCCTGTCTGATGCTGGACAGAAACCCCAGGCCGTCCGTGTTATCCGCCTGAATACGCCCGTCGCCAAGGAAGGTCAGCGTGTTCGCTGCCCCGATCAGCGCTGCGCGGTCGGTCACCTGGGTCGCCAGGGACAGCACGTATTCCTTGTGCGGGATCGTGACATTGACGCCCACAAAGCCGAGTTCCGGCAACATCTGCAAGGCATCGGCCAGATGGGTATGGGTAACGTGTAGCGGCACGTAGTGCCCCTGCAAACCGTAACGCCTTAACCAATGACCATGCAGGCGCGGCGACAGGGAATGCGCTATTGGATCACCGATCACACCGGCCAGGGGCACCTTGGGTCGTATCATCTGAACGTCCACCCACGCAGTCGCAAATACGAACATATATCCAGCAACGGCAAACCAAGTACAGAGAACCAGTCACCATCTATACGGGAGAACAGGCGCACGCCGATCCCCTCCGCATGATAGGCTCCGACCGCATCCTGAACATCGGGCCACGCCAGGTCGAGATAGGCGTCAATCGCGTTGTCGGTCAGATGCGCCATCGTCATTCGCGCGATGCCGACATGGCGCCAGACGGGTTCAGACCCGTCATAGATCACCGCTGCAGAATACAAGTGGTGTGTCTGACCGCGAAGGCGCTGAAGCTTTTCGAACGCGGCATCGCGCGTGTCGGCCTTTCCGAAGATCTCGGACTTCAGTGCAAGGATCTGATCGCATCCCAGGGTCAATCCGCCATCGCCGCGTTCAGCGACCTTGCGGGCCTTGAATTCCGCAAGCGCGTCGGCGATGTCACGCGGCCCGGCGCCGTCGGACGTCAAAGAGATGCGGATCGCGTCCTCATCGATTCGGGCAGGGCGCGCCACACAGGCTATACCGGCATTTTCCAGCAACGTTTTCCGGACGGCGGAGCCCGAAGCCAGGGTCAAGGTCGAGGAAGGTGTCAAAAATCTTGTCCGTAGATCTGTGGATATTCAGCCAGCGACTCAGCCCGCAACCCTGTTGGTCAATCGGCACATGGCACCGGAACGATTTTCCGGGGATCTGCCCCAAACGTTGTCCCGCGATTGTCCACGGGGATCAATGGCCAAGTCCTGGAAGCATCAGCAACCGGGTTCTCCGACAAATCCCGGAGTTATACCCAGGTTTGTCCTGCCAAATTCTTACTTAAGATATTGTTTTTTAACATATATTTTTCATTTCCACTTGCTCTGCAGCTGGTCGTGGGTGTTTTATCCTCTTGGACGATCCTCTGGATAATTCGTGTAGAACCAAGTTTGCCGTGATGTCCAAGATACAACTAGAAACAACAACCTTTCTATATTCTTACTTTATTATTGGATACACGCCGGCCCTACGCTGAAACTTGACATGGAACAGGCTGGCCCTTAGCTGTGACCGTGCTGCCCGTCCGGGCGGCGGTTTCCATCCCCCTTTGCGAACGCATGACCAGCGACAGGCTGCAGTCATGTCCAGGACCCATTTCCATGACAGATACGACCTTGAAGCTGGCTGATCTGAAAGCCAAGTCGCCCAAAGACCTTTTGGCGATGGCCGAAGAGCTTGAGATCGAAAATGCCTCGACCATGCGCAAGGGCGACATGATGTTCGAAATCCTGCGTGAGCGGGCGGATGAAGGTTGGGAAATTTCCGGCGACGGTGTTCTGGAAGTACTGCAGGACGGGTTCGGGTTTCTGCGGTCTCCGGAGGCAAACTATCTTCCGGGCCCTGATGACATCTATGTCTCGCCCGAAATGATCCGTCAGCACAGCCTGCGAACCGGGGATACGGTCGAAGGCGTGATGAATGCGCCCAAGGAAAGCGAACGGTATTTTGCCCTGGTCAAGGTTGTCCGGATCAATTTCGAAGATCCCGAGAAAGCCCGGCACAAGGTGGCTTTTGACAACCTGACACCACTTTACCCAGATGAACGCCTCACGATGGAGGTCGAGGATCCAACGATCAAGGATCGGTCGGCTCGTATCATCGACCTTGTCGCGCCCATCGGCAAAGGCCAGCGGTCGCTGATCGTGGCGCCGCCCCGCACGGGCAAGACCGTGCTGTTGCAAAACATCGCCAACTCGATCGAACGCAACCATCCAGAATGTTATCTGATCGTTCTTCTGATCGATGAACGCCCCGAAGAAGTCACGGATATGCAGCGCAGCGTGAAAGGGGAGGTTGTGTCATCGACCTTTGACGAACCCGCATCACGCCACGTTGCCGTGTCCGAGATGGTGATCGAAAAGGCAAAGCGCCTGGTCGAACACAAGCGGGACGTTGTGATCTTGCTGGATTCGATCACCCGTCTTGGCCGTGCGTTCAATACGGTTGTTCCGTCCTCGGGCAAGGTGCTGACCGGTGGTGTGGACGCCAATGCGCTTCAGCGGCCCAAGCGGTTCTTCGGCGCGGCGCGCAACATCGAGGAAGGCGGATCGCTGACCATCATCGCCACTGCCTTGATCGACACAGGCAGCCGGATGGACGAGGTAATCTTCGAGGAATTCAAAGGCACCGGCAACTCCGAGATCGTCCTCGATCGCAAAGTTGCCGACAAGCGCGTGTTCCCCGCGATGGACATTCTCAAATCCGGCACCCGGAAAGAAGAGCTGCTGGTCGACAAGGTCGATCTGCAAAAGACCTTTGTCCTGCGTCGTATTCTGAACCCGATGGGCACGACGGACGCGATCGAGTTCCTGATTTCCAAACTCAAACAGACGAAATCAAACGCGGAATTCTTCGATTCCATGAACACCTGAGGACCAGGGCCGATGCACACCATTTTTGCCTTGGCCACAGCCCGGGGCAAATCCGGCGTGGCTGTCATTCGTATCTCAGGCCCGGATGCGTTCGAGATCGGGCAGCGGCTGGCGGGCGCATTGCCTGAAGCCGGCCGTTTTTCATTGCGGGCGTTGAGAGACGCGTCCGGCGATATGCTGGACGAAGCGCTTGTGCTGAGTTTTGCCGGCCCAAAAAGCTATACAGGCGAAGATACCGTTGAATTTCAAATACATGGCAGCGTTGCCGTCATCCGAGCAGTCGAGGATACCATTGCAGCCACGGGCCTGGCACGGATGGCCGCGCCGGGGGAATTCACGCAGCGCGCCTTGTTGAACGGTAACCTTGATCTCTCCCAGGTCGAGGGGCTTTCCGATCTGATCGCCGCCGAAACGGAATATCAACGCAAACAGGCGCAATCCCTTTTTGCAGGTGGCCTGCGCGAATTCTCGGAAACATGCCGCAGGGATCTGTTGCGTGCGGCCGCGCTGATCGAAGCGACGATCGACTTTGCCGATGAAGAGGTTCCTGTCGATGTATCGCCCGAAGTTGGCGCTCTGATGGATCGTGTTCTGGCTGCCGTGACGGGGGAGCTTGCGGGTTTGAACGTGGCGGAGCGGGTCCGGTCGGGGTTCGAGGTTGCGATAGTCGGGGCGCCCAACGCGGGCAAATCCACGTTGCTCAACCGCATTGCGGGCCGCGACATCGCAATCACATCCGAGATCGCCGGCACGACGCGCGATGTGCTTGAGGTTCGGGTGGACCTTTCGGGTTTGCCCGTCACCTTCCTTGACACCGCGGGCTTGCGTGAAACGGATGACGCCATCGAAAAGATCGGTGTCGGGCGCGCCCTGGAGCGTGCGAAAGACGCGGATCTTCGGATCTTGCTTGTCGACGGCGCCGACGAAGGCAATACCAAGATCGACCTTGATTGCGAGCTGATCTACAAGACCAAATCGGACATCACCGGAGACGGGATTTCCGGTGTAACCGGTGAAGGTGTTGACGGCCTGTTGGCCAAGGTCGGCGCCATGCTGGGGGACCGTGTTTCGGTCGGTCAGCTGGCGTCGCGCGAACGTCATCGCATGGCGCTATCCACTGCTGGTCTGGCTCTGGAAGACGCGTTGGATGTTTTCCGGCGGCAAACTGAAGGGGCAGAGATTGTCGCCTTGCATCTGAGGAACGCCATCATGGCGCTTGACTCATTGGTGGGCCGCATCGATGTAGAGGCCATCCTTGGCGAGATCTTTTCGGAATTCTGCATTGGCAAATGAGGAGTGTTTCACGTGAAACATCCTGACTTCGATGTTGTTGTGATAGGTGGCGGGCATGCGGGTGCCGAAGCGGCCCATGCTGCTGCGCGCGCCGGTGCAAGAACTGCGCTGGTGACGATGAAGGCCGACACGATCGGGGTCATGTCCTGCAATCCTGCAATCGGTGGTCTGGGCAAGGGCCACCTGGTGCGTGAGATCGATGCCATGGGCGGTATCATGGGGCTGGCCGCCGACCTGTCGGGCATCCAGTTCAGGCTGCTGAACCGGCGCAAAGGCCCCGCGGTGCAGGGGCCACGGACACAATCCGACCGGGCGCTGTATCGTGCCGCGATCCAGACAATGCTCAAGCAAACACCGGGTCTGACGATCATCGAGGGCGAAGTTTGTGATATCGCTGTAAGCGGTGGCCACGTGTCCGGCGTGGAGCTTGCCGATGGCGCGATGATCCCGGCGCGGGCTGTCGTGCTGACCACTGGCACCTTCTTGCGGGGCGTTATCCACATCGGTGATGAAAAGCGGGTTGGCGGACGCATGGGCGATCAAGCCTCCGTTCGTTTGGCAGAACGTCTGACGCGTCTTGAGCTGCCATTCGGACGTCTGAAGACCGGCACGCCCCCTCGCTTGCGGTCCAGCAGCATTGACTGGTCGGGCCTTGATATGCAGCCCGCCGACGACGACCCTGTGCTGTTTTCCTTCCTGTCGGCCGCGCCATCGGTAAAACAGATCTCGTGCGGGATAACGCATACGAACGAGCGAACCCATGACATCATCCGCGACAATCTGAGCCGGTCCGCAATGTATGGCGGCCATATCGAAGGTGTCGGTCCCCGGTATTGCCCATCGATCGAAGACAAGATCGTTCGCTTCGCCGACAAGCTGTCACACCAGATTTTCCTGGAACCGGAAGGGCTTGATAGCGATGTCGTGTATCCGAACGGCATCTCGACATCCCTGCCTGTTGATGTGCAACACGATTACGTTCACTCCATCGACGGCTTGGAGCGCGCCGAAATTCTCCAGCCGGGCTATGCCATCGAATATGATTTCGTAGACCCCAAGGCCCTGGATCCATCGCTTCAGCTTCCGCAACTGCCGGGATTGTTCCTTGCTGGCCAGATAAACGGCACCACCGGCTATGAAGAGGCCGCGGCCCAGGGCCTCATGGCAGGCTTGAATGCCGCACGCGACGTGCAGTCCAAGGATGCCGTGGTTCTGGGGCGGGGCGACGCCTATATCGGCGTATTGATCGACGATCTGGTGACTCGTGGCGTCAGCGAGCCCTACCGCATGTTCACGTCGCGCGCCGAATACCGGCTTTCACTGCGTGCGGACAACGCCGATCAGCGGCTGACGCCTTTGGCCGACAGTCTTGGCCTGATCGACGAGGCCCGTCGCAGCCATTTCAGTGCCAAGATGGATCGGCTGGATCGCGCACGCGCCTTGCTGCAGTCCGCGTCATTCACGCCGAAACAGATCGCCGCAGCCGGGTTGCTCATTAACCAGGATGGTCAGCGCCGGAGCGCGATGGATCTTCTCGCATACCCGGATGTCACCTCGGATGACCTTTTCGGCCTGGTGCCTGCGCTTGAACAGGTAGATGCTGCCACGCGTCGCCAGGTCGGGATCGAGGCGCTTTATCAAACCTACGTGCAGCGTCAAAACAAGGATGCGGAAGCCTTGCGCCGGGATGAGCAACACGCCATCCCGCCAGCGCTGGATTATGGTGACATCGGCGGCCTGTCCAACGAGCTGAAGTCCAAGCTGTTGAGGATCAAGCCAAAAACAATCGCCCAGGCGGGCCGTATCGACGGCATGACCCCCGCGGCGCTTGCGCTGATCCTGACCCGGATCCGTCAAGAAGAACGTCTCCGCGCATGACCGAGGAGGAGGCCAAGACAGAGCTTTTGGCGGATGTTTCACGTGAAACATCCCAAAGGCTGGAGGATTTCGAAGCCGTTCTTCGGAAATGGCAGGCAGCGATCAACCTGGTTTCTCCCGCAAGCCTGCCGCATCTTTGGGCGCGGCATTTCATGGATTCCGCACAGGTGCTGGACGCTTGCGATGTTCGGGACGGGCTTTGGCTGGATCTTGGCAGCGGCGGTGGTTTCCCCGGAATCATTTGCGCGATCCTTGCTGCCGAAACTCGGCCGGGCCTGGCATTTCACCTTGTCGAATCCGATGTGCGCAAGGCCGGGTTCCTGCGCGAGGCGGCGCGGCAGACCGGCATCCCGATCAAGGTTTCAAGTCGCAGGATCGAAGATTTGGCACCGCAGAACGCCAACATAATCACGGCGCGGGCCCTTGCACCGCTGGCAAAGCTTTGCGGGATGGCGCATCCTCATCTGGCCGACGCGGCAATATGCCTGTTCCCGAAAGGTGCGAAACATGCGGAGGAATTGGCAGTGGCACAAATGGGTTGGCACATGGACGCCGACGTGATCCAAAGCACCACATCACCTGATGCAGCCGTCCTTCGATTGAGAGATCTCAGACCTCATGCCTGATACTCGACCCCCTCGAATTCTTGCGATTACAAACCAGAAGGGTGGCGTTGGAAAAACAACGACCACCATCAACCTGGGCGCAGCCCTGGCGGATGCCGCGCAGAAGGTGTTGATCATTGACCTCGATCCGCAAGGCAACGCATCGACCGGCCTTGGTATCGCTGCCCGGGATCGTGACCAGACGACCTACGAGCTGCTGTTGGAAGACGCACCGCTGTCCAGCGTCATCGTCAAAACAAGCGTGGAAAACCTGGATCTTGCCCCGGCGACCACAGATCTCAGTTCCACCGACGTGGAGCTTGGCAACCAGGAAAACCGGGTCTTCTTGCTGAAGGACGCGTTGCGGTCGGATGCGGCAAAGGCGTATGACTACATCCTCATCGATTGCCCGCCATCGCTCAGCCTGCTGACGGTGAACGCACTGGTCGCCTGCAGCGCTGTCCTGGTGCCGCTGCAATCGGAGTTCTTTGCATTGGAAGGGCTGTCACAACTTATGCTGACGATCCGCGACGTTCGCGAAACCGCGAACCCGAACCTCCGGATCGAAGGGGTCGTCCTGACCATGTTCGATCAACGCAACAACCTGAGCCAGCAGGTCGAGGACGATGCCCGTGCGACCTTGGGCGACCTGGTGTTGAAAACCCGGATTCCGCGCAATGTCCGCGTCAGCGAAGCGCCCTCTTTCGCTTTGCCGGTGTTGCAGTATGATCCGACTTCCAAGGGCAGCCTGGCCTACGTGGAATTGGCCGAAGAACTGCTGTCGCGGCACGCGAAACGGAAGGAACCGGCCTGATGGCAAAGCAACGAGAGCGGTCTGGGCTCGGGCGCGGCCTGTCTGCGCTGATGGCCGATATCAACACGCCCGGTGATGCCGGGCCCGACGCCGCATCCAAGGTCGAGCCGCAGCGGGCCGAACGGTTGATCCCGATCGACAGGATCCGCGCGAACCCCGATCAGCCGCGCCGCAGCTTTTCCGAAGATGCGCTGGATGAACTGGCCGACTCGATCCGCGAAAAGGGCATCATCCAACCGCTGATCCTGCGCATCGATCCGGAAAATGATGAACAATTCCAGATTGTTGCGGGAGAACGCCGCTGGCGGGCAGCGCAGCGCGCCCGTCTTCACGAGGTGCCCGCCATCGTTCGCACCTTCAACGATACCGAGGTGCTCGAGGTTGCCATCATAGAAAACATCCAGCGCGCCGATCTGAATGCGCTGGAAGAGGCACAAGGATATCGTCAGCTGATCGAACGGTTCGGTCACACGCAGGAACATCTTGCGCAGGCGATGGGCAAAAGCCGGAGCCATATCGCGAACCTGATGCGTCTGTTGTCGCTGCCCGAACCGATCCAGGACATGCTGCGCGCCGGACAACTGAGCGCCGGCCACGCGCGGGCGTTGATCGGATGTGACCGGGCCATGGATATCGCGCGCGCTGCAGTCGCCAAGGGCCTGTCGGTTCGCGATGTCGAACGCATGGTGCGGTCTGGCGAGAAAACAGGGTCTGACAAAGGCAGTTCAAGACGTCCTAAGGCAACGAAAGACGCTGACACGGTGGCGTTGGAAGGTGATCTGAGCGCGACTTTGGGAATGCCGGTCAGCATCGAACATGATGCCGCCACGGGCGAGGGCCGTGTTTCGATCCGCTACAAGGACCTGGGCAAGCTTGATGACCTTATCCGTCTGCTTGGTGGCGGTTAGGGTCAGTCGACCAACAGCTCTCGCAAGACGGCGTTCAACACCCGGCGGCCGTTCGGGGTGGCGCCGATCCGGGTGTCCGTGACCCAGATCACCCCCAGCTCGATCAAGTGATCCAGGACATCACGGCGAAAATCCCCGCCGTTCAGCCTGATATACCGCGCCCGATCAAGGCCTTCGGTCAGGCGCAAGCCCATCATCGCGTATTCCGATGCATGGTCTTGCCGGCTCAACGCCGTGCGTTCCGTGTCGCCACTGCCACTGGTTTCCACGGATTTCAGCCATCCCAGCGGCGACATATGCGTTTCGGTTGCGTACCGTGTGCCCGACAGCGTCAAACGGCCATGCGCCCCAGGCCCGATGCCGATGAAATCCCCGGATCGCCAATAAATCAGATTGTGCCGCGACTGGGCCATGTCGGCCGCATGGTTCGACACCTCGTAGGCGGGCAAGCCCGCGTTGTCACACAATTCCTGCGTCAGATCATACATGCCTGCCGCATCATCATCGGGAACAAGCCCGGGCAAACGGTTGGCCTCGAACCGATCGCCAAAGGCCGTGCCGGGCTCAATGGTCAACTGATAGAGCGACAGGTGATCCGCCGCGAGCGATAGCGCCGTCGCAAGCTCATTGCGCCATTGATCCAGCGTTTGATGTTGGCGGGCGTAGATCAGGTCGAAACTGACCCTGTCAAAGGTGTTTCGGGCCAAGTCGAAGGCAGCCAGACCCTCGCGCGCCGAATGCAACCGCCCCAACCGCCGCAGATCCTCGTCGTTGAAGGCCTGCAACCCGATCGACACGCGGTTTACGCCGGCATCCCGAAACCCCTTGAACCGCCCGGCTTCCGCTGATGTGGGATTGGCCTCTAGCGTGATCTCAAGATCATTGGCGACCGCCCATTCCGTGCGCACGGCCGCGATGATGTCGGCGACCATGTCGGCAGCCATGAGGGACGGCGTGCCACCCCCGAAAAACACGCTGGTCAGCGTTCGCCCCCGAGTTTCGGAAGAAAGTCTTTTTATTTCAGATAGATAAGCGGATTTCCAGCGGTCCTGGTCGATCTTGTCGGATACGTAGCTGTTGAAATCACAGTAGGGGCATTTGGCCTGGCAAAAGGGCCAGTGGATATAGAGGCCGAACCCCCCCGCCATCCAGTCGGCGTCATTCAAAGACGCGTACCAGTTTCGCAAAGGCATCGGCTCGATGGCTGATCTTGTTCTTTTCCCACCGATCCATTTCGCCAAAGGTCATGTCATAGCCCGCAGGTTGAAAAATCGGGTCGTATCCGTGCCCCTGTTCCCCACGCATCGGCCAGACGACCTGGCCTTCCATCACGCCGGGAAACACCTCGTCATGGCCATCGGGCCAGGCGAGAACCAGCGTGCAGCAAAACCGCGCGGTGCGGGGGAAGGGGGCCGAAATGGCCTCAAGCTCGTCATGGGTGCGCTGCATGGCCATGCGGAAATCCCGCCCGGCGGCCGTTTCCGCCCAATCGGCAGTGTAAACGCCGGGGGCACCATTCAGTGCGTCGATCTCTATCCCGCTGTCATCGGACAGGGCGGGCAGACCGGTGGCCGTGGCGGCGGCATGGGCCTTGATCCGGGCATTCTCGACGAAAGTGGTGCCGGTTTCTTCGGGTTCCGGCAGATCATGATCCTTTGCGCCGGTCACGGTGATGCCGAAAGGGGCCAACAGGGCGCTGATCTCATCCAGTTTGCCCTGGTTGTGAGTCGCCACCAAAAGCGTTTTGCCATCAAATTTGCGCATGCTCAGCCGATCGCGGCCTTTTGCGCGGCGACAAGTTCGGCCACGCCTTTTTCGGCCAGGCCATACATTTCATCAAACTGGGCACGGCTGAAGGTCGACCCCTCGGCGCTGGCCTGCACTTCGACCAACAGGTTTGATCCGGTCATGATGAAATTGCTGTCGGTGCCGGCTTCGCTGTCTTCGGGGTAATCCAGGTCCAGCACGGACTGGCCCGCATAGATTCCGCAGGACACGGCGGCGATGTGGTCGATGATAGGGTCCGAGGTCAGATCGCCCGCCTTGAGCAATTTGTTCACCGCCAGCCGCAGCGCAACCCAACCGCCGGTGATCGACGCGCACCGCGTGCCGCCATCGGCCTGGATGACATCGCAATCAATGGTGATCTGACGTTCGCCCAAGGCTGAACGGTCAATGCCCGCGCGCAATGACCGCCCGATCAGCCGCTGGATTTCCTGCGTCCGGCCCGATTGCTTGCCCGACGCTGCCTCGCGCCGCATCCGGGTGTGGGTGGCGCGGGGCAACATGCCGTATTCGGCCGTCACCCACCCAAGGCCAGAATTCTTCAGAAAAGGCGGCACGCGCTCTTCGAGTGTCGCGGTGCACAGGACATGGGTATCGCCGCACCGGATCATGCAAGACCCTTCTGCATGGCGTGTGACATCTGTCTCGATGGAAATTGCACGCATTTCATCTAGGTTTCGGCCGGAAGGACGCATACATATCTCCTTGCTGTATTACGACGCGGGATAGTCCGCATCACGCCTGTGACGCAACCCTGAATGGCCTGCCAGACCTTGAGATTGCTATCATGAACACCGGTCACATCAACGAACCTGACGTGTTGAACGATCTGAACGACCGGTCGCGCGAAGTGTTCCGCAAGGTGGTCGAGGGCTACCTGGAAACCGGCGCCCCGGTGGGATCGCGGACACTGACCCGCAGCATGACCGAACAGGTCAGCGCGGCGACCGTGCGAAATGTGATGCAAGATCTTGAATATATGGGCCTTCTGGACAGCCCCCATATCTCTGCGGGCCGAATTCCGACGCAACTTGGGCTGCGGATGTTCGTGGATGGCCTGCTTGAACTGGGCGAGCTGACAGATACCGACAAGCAGAACCTTGACCAGACGATGGGCCCGAATTCGGGGGATGTCTCGGCGGTTCTTGATCGTGTCGGGTCTGCCCTGTCTGCCGCAACACGGGGCGCCAGCCTTGTCCTGACGCCAAAACGCGAGGCTCCGGTCAAGCATATCGACTTTGTCCCGCTGTCCGTCGATCGTGCGCTGGTGGTCCTGGTGTTTTCAGACGGTCATGTCGAAAACAGGCTGTTTCAGCCACCACCGGGCCACACACCCAGTTCCATGCGCGAGGCGGCGAATTTTCTCAATGCGCAGCTGGTCGACAAGACGATCGGTGATCTGCGCAAACAGATGGAGACCGAGGTCGCCACCCGTCGCGCACAAATCGATGAGATCGCCAACCACCTGATCGAGGCCGGGCTTGCCGTGTGGGACGGCGACGGCGACGAAAACGAACGCCTGATCGTGCGGGGCCGGTCGAATCTGCTGAATACGTCGCCCGAAACCGAGGATCTTGACCGTATTCGGCAGCTTTTCGACGATCTTGAGCGCAAGCGGGACATCGCGGAATTTCTGGAACTGACCGAATCCGGCGATGGCGTGCGCATTTTCATAGGCTCGGAGAACAAGTTGTTCTCACTTTCGGGTTCCTCTCTGGTGGTCTCTCCCTATATGAACGCTGATCGAAAGATCGTGGGTGCGGTCGGGGTGATCGGCCCGACCCGGTTGAACTACGGACGCATCGTTCCGATCGTGGATTACACGGCGCAGCTGGTTGGCAAATTGATCGCCGACAGGGGCTGAGGCGCCGGAACAGAAGGAATTAGAGGCAGGCATGTCTGACGCGAAAAACGAAAACCTGGCCGAGGAAATGCAGGACGAGGCAGACGTCGACACCGGCGATATGCCCGAGATCGATCTGACCGCAGACGATCCCCAGGATGAGGCCGATGTTCTCCGGATGGAGCGCGACGATCTCAGGGACAAGCTGCTTCGTACGCTGGCCGAATCGGAAAATGTCCGCAAACGGGCTGAACGGGACCGCAGAGAGGCCGAAAAATACGGTGGGTCGCGCATCGTTCGGGATCTTTTGCCGGTCTATGACAACCTGCGCCGCGCGCTGAACAGTTCCGCCGATGCCGAAGGCGATGCCGACAAGGCTCTGACCGAAGGCGTCGAACTGACCCTTCGGGAATTGCTCAAGGTGTTGTCAAAGCACGGCGTGGTGCCGATCGTGCCTGAAATCGGCGACACCTTTAACCCGCAGGAGCACGAGGCGATGTTCGAAGCCCCTGTTCCCGGCACCAAGGCGGGCGAAATCCTGCAGGTGATGACCGAAGGGTTCTGGTTGCACGACCGCCTGATACGGCCCGCGCAGGTCGGTGTATCGTCCAACCCCGGCTGATCATCGTTTTTCGGCGAGGTCCTTCAGCTCGTACAAGAGCATCAGGGCCTCGCGCGCCGTCATTTCATCGGGATGAATGGTCTGAATCCGTGCCTCCAGCGCGGAAGGACCGGACGTCTTGATCTGTTGGGCGGCCGGGGCAGCCGCGAATAGTGGCAGATCGTCGATCACGGCCTTGCGCTCTCCGCCTTCGCGTTCGCCTTTTTCCAAGGCATCCAGAACCGTCTGCGCCCGTGATACGACGGTGTCGGGCAGACCGGCCAGCTTTGCGACCTGCACACCGTAGGACCGATCCGCCGCCCCTTCGCGAACCTCGTGGAGGAAAATGACGTCGCCCTGCCATTCCTTGACCGCGACGGTGGCGTTGTGCAGCCCGGGCAGGCGCGCGGCCAGGCTGGTCATCTCGTGATAATGCGTTGCGAACAGCGCCCTGCAACGATTGACCTCGTGCAGATGTTCCAACGTGGCCCATGCAATCGACAATCCGTCATACGTGGCCGTGCCACGTCCGATTTCATCAAGGATAACCATCGCGCGGTCATCGGCCTGGTTCAGGATCGTCGCGGTTTCGACCATTTCAACCATGAAGGTCGAACGCCCGCGCGCCAGGTCATCGGCGGCGCCCACGCGGCTGAAAACCTGGCTGACCAAGCCTATCCTGGCGCTTGATGCAGGCACGAAACTGCCTGTTTGAGCCAAAATCGCGATCAGCGCATTCTGCCGCAGATAGGTGGATTTACCGGCCATGTTCGGCCCGGTCAGCAGGGTGATTGCGGCACCCTGGCCATCGGGTTGAAGGCTGCAGTCATTGGCGACGAACGGTGCACCGTCGCGGGACAACGCGGCTTCGACCACGGGGTGTCGGCCGCCCTGCACAAGGAAAGAACGGTCCTCGGTCATCTCCGGGCGGGTCCAGTCGCCCTCGGCGGCGCGACGGGCAAGGGCCGCAGCGAGGTCCAGTTCAGCCAGCGCGCGGGCCGTGGTGCCGATGCCGTCATGGTCGGCCAGGATGGCGTCCCGCAGGGATTGGAACAGCACGCGCTCGATCTCTTGCGCGCGATTCCCGGCATTCAGGATCCGCGTTTCCAGATCCGAGAGTTCAACGGTGGTGAAACGCACCGCGTTTGCCGTCGTCTGGCGGTGAATGAACCGTTCCGACAGGGGTGGGTTCAACATCTTCTGGGCATGGGTCGCGGTGGTTTCGATGAAATAGCCAAGAACGTTGTTGTGCTTGATCTTTAGCGAACTGACGCCGGTCGCGTCCACGTATTCGGCCTGCATCGGCCCGATGACACTGCGGCCTTCATCCCTGAGGGTGCGGGCCTCATCGAGGTCGGCGTCGTAACCCGGCGCGATCATGCCGCCGTCGCGCAGTTGCACGGGCGGTTCCGCCACCAATGCTGCATCCAGAAGGCCGCGCAATTCCCCCCGCCCGGTAAGGTCGTCGCGAGCCCCGGCCAGAAGCAGGGGCAATTCCCGATCGGACAGCGCCCCGAACAGAGCTTCTGACGCGGCAAGACCATCCCGTATGGCAGCCAGGTCGCGGGGGCCGGCCCGATCCAACGCAAGGCGCGACAACGCGCGATCCAGGTCGGGAATACGGCGCAGATGATGCCCGGTATCGTCTCGGATCTGCGTTTCAGAGACAAAATATGCTACGGCATCGTGGCGCTGCCGTATCGTCTCCAGATCGGTCGACGGACCGGAAAGCCTGCGTTCCAAAAGCCGTGCGCCGCCCGCCGTCAACGTCCGATCGACCACCGAAAGCAGCGTATTGGCCCGCCCGCCACTCAAGGCGTGTGTGAGTTCAAGGTTGCGGCGCGTGGCGGCATCCAGCTGCAGAACCTTGCCCGCGCTTTGCTGTCGGGGCGGACGCAACAGGGGCAAGCTGCCCTTCTGGGTCAGCTCCAGATAATCGATCACAGCGCCCATGGCGCCCAGTTCTGCCCGCGAGAAACTGCCGAACCCGTCCAGCGACGCGACATCGTATTGCCGCGCCAACCGGCCCTCGGCGGATCGGCTGTCGAAACTGGTCGGGGCCAACAGCGTCACAGCGGCGCCGATGTCCTCGATTGCCGCGACCCGTTCCGGGGTCATCCCGTCGGAAATCAGCACCTCTTTCGGCTGCAGGCGTGCCAGTTCGGGGCCCAGACGCACAGGTGGGCAGGCTTGAACCTGGAAATCGCCGGTCGAGATATCGCACCAGGCCAGCGCTCCCTCACCCCGGACCTCTGCATAGGCGGCCAGGAAATTGTGCCGCCGTGCATCCAGCAAGGTGTCTTCGGTCAGGGTGCCCGGCGTAACCAGCCTGACGACGCCCCGTTGCACCACCGCCTTGGACCCGCCGCGCTTTTTCGCTTCGGCGGGGTCTTCCAGCTGTTCACAGATCGCAACGCGAAATCCTTTGCGGATCAGTGTCAAAAGGTAGGATTCGGCACTATGTGCAGGCACACCGCACATCGGGATATCTTCGTCGTCATGTTTGCCGCGCTTGGTCAACGCGATATCCAGAGCCTCTGACGCGGCAACGGCATCGTCAAAGAACATCTCGTAGAAATCGCCCATCCGGTAGAACAGCAGCGCGTCGGGCACGCCTGCCTTGATCTCCAGATACTGCGCCATCATCGGCGTGACATGGCTGGCCATTTCATCCCCCTGAACCCTGATGCGAACCCTACAAAGCCGCAGCGCGGGATTGAAGCGGCAAAAGCAACATGTTGTGGCGGCTTGCGTGGCTGGCTAAGAACAGGCAACGACCGAGGGAGGCACGGCAGAAATGGGCGAAAAGACACGCATAACCCGGGAAGAGGCGCTGGCCTACCACCTGGAACCCCGTCCGGGGAAGATCGACATCGTGGCATCCACGCCAATGGCCACGCAACGCGACCTGTCGCTTGCATATTCGCCCGGTGTGGCCGTCCCGTGCGAGGTGATCGCCGAAAACCCTGAAACCGCCTATGACTACACGACCAAGGGCAACATGGTTGCCGTGATTTCCAACGGCACGGCGGTGCTGGGTCTTGGCAATCTGGGTGCGCTTGCCTCCAAACCCGTGATGGAGGGGAAATCCGTCCTGTTCAAACGGTTCGCGGACGTGAATTCCATCGACATCGAGCTGGATACCGAGGACGTCACGGAATTCGTCAATGCGGTCAAACTGATGGGGCCAAGCTTTGGCGGCATCAACCTCGAGGATATCAAGGCGCCTGAGTGCTTCATGATCGAACAACAGCTCAAGGAGCTGATGGATATCCCCGTCTTCCACGACGATCAGCACGGGACCGCCGTAATCTGCGCGGCTGGCCTGATCAACGCGCTGCACCTGTCGGGCAAGAAGATCGAGGATTGCCGGATCGTCCTGAACGGGGCAGGGGCGGCGGGCATCGCATGTCTCGAACTTCTGAAAACCATGGGTGCACGGCATGAGAATTGCATCATGTGCGACACCAAGGGCGTCATCTACCAGGGCCGTACCGAGGGCATGAACCAGTGGAAATCGGCCCATGCGGTGAAAACCGAACTGCGCAGCCTCGAACAAGCGATGAAGGGCGCGGATGTGTTTCTGGGCGTTTCCGTCAAGGGCGCGGTCACGCAGGACATGGTGAAATCCATGGCCGACGACCCGGTGATTTTCGCCATGGCCAACCCCGACCCCGAGATTACCCCTGAAGAAGCGCACGAGGTTCGCCCAGACGCCATCGTGGCCACCGGTCGGTCGGATTATCCCAACCAGGTCAACAACGTGCTTGGGTTTCCGTACCTGTTCCGCGGGGCGCTGGATATCCATGCGCGCGCCATCAATGACGAGATGAAAATCGCCTGCGCCGAGGCTCTGGCCGAACTGGCCCGGCAGGACGTGCCCGATGAAGTTGCCATGGCCTATGGCCGCAAGCTAAGTTTCGGGCGCGACTACATCATCCCGACGCCTTTTGACCCGCGCCTGATCTACACCATCCCCCCCGCCGTCGCGCGTGCGGGCATGGATACCGGCGTGTCGCGCCGTCCTCTCATCGATCTGGATGGCTATGCCAAGACCCTTCAGGCGCGGATGGACCCGACAAGTTCCATCCTCCAGGGTATCTATGCGCGTGCCCGCATGGCTCAGGCCCGGATGATCTTTGCAGAGGGTGACGACGTGCGCGTCCTGCGTGCTGCCGTCGCTTACCAGCGCAGCGGGCTGGGCAAGGCACTGGTGGTCGGGCGCGAGGCTGATGCCAAGGAAAAACTGGAAGGCGCCGGTCTGGCGGATGCGGTGAACGAGCTGGAAATCGTGAACGCGGCCAACACGCCCCACCTCGAGAAATACAAATCGTTCCTTTATGACCGGCTCCAGCGGCAGGGGCACGATCGGCAGGATATTCACCGCCTGGCGGCCCGTGACCGGCACGTGTTTTCGAGCCTCATGCTGGCCCATGGCCATGGCGACGCCCTGGTCACGGGGGCGACACGGAAATCGGCACATGTTCTGGATCTGATCGGCAAGGTGTTCGACACGAAGGCGCATGATGGAGCCGTTGGAATAACAGCGCTGCTGAACAAGGGGCGGATCGTTCTGATCGGGGACACCCTGGTCCATGAATGGCCATCCGCCGAGGATCTGGCCCTGATCGCCGAACGCGGCGCACAGGTCGCGCGCGATCTGGGAATCGAACCCCGGGTCGCCTTTGTCAGCTTTTCAACCTTTGGCTACCCGATCAGCGAGAGGGCCGAAAAGATGCACCATGCGCCTGAAATTCTGGACGCAAAGGGTGTCGATTTCGAATATGACGGGGAAATGGCGGTGGATGTCGCGCTGAACCCCGAGGTGATGGCGCAATATCCGTTCATCCGGTTGTCCGGTGCTGCGAACGTGCTGGTCGTGCCGGCCCGCCATTCAGCCAGCATATCGGTCAAACTGATGCAGGAAATGGCCGGCGCGACGGTGATCGGCCCGATTCTGACCGGGCTCGAGCGGCCGGTTCAGATCTGTTCCACGGTGTCCACGGCGAACGATATTCTCAACATGGCGGTCATGGCGGCCTGTGAGATCGGGCGGAACTGACGGCCAGCCACGTCCGGCGCACAGAAAAAGGCCCCTGAAAGCAGGGGCCTTTTTCAATTCCTGAAAGCTGCACTCAGCTCTTTATGCCGTCCCAGAAATTCTTGACCTTGTCGAAGAACCCGCTGGCGTTGGGGTTGTTGGACTTGGCGCAGCTGTCTTCGAACTGGCGCAACATCTCTTTTTGTTCGGCGGTCAGTTTGACCGGCGTTTCAACCTGAAGCTCGATATACATGTCCCCCGAGGACGGCCCGCGAAGCTGGGGCATGCCCTTGCCGCGCAGACGCATCTGCCGGCCGGATTGCGACCCTTCGGGCACCCGGACACGCGACCGGCCGCCGTCGATCGTCGGCACCTCGATTTCACCGCCCAAAGCGGCCGAAACCATGGATACCGGAACACGGCAGAACAGGTCGATACCGTCACGCTGGAACAGGTTGTGATCCGCGACATCGATGAAGATGTACAGATCGCCCGACGGCCCCCCGCGCAGTCCGGCCTCACCCTCACCCGACAGGCGGATCCGGGTACCGGTTTCCACGCCAGCGGGAATGTTCACCGAAAGGGCGCGGTCCTTTTGCTGACGCCCGGCGCCGCTACAGGTCTTGCAGGGGTTTTTCACGATCTGCCCCATGCCCGAACATGTCGGACAGGTGCGTTCCACGGTGAAAAAGCCCTGCTGCGCGCGCACCTTGCCCATGCCCGAGCATGTCGGGCAGGTTGTCGGCTCCGCGCCGCCCTCGGATCCGGATCCCTTGCACGATGAACAGGCCACGGATGTGGGGACGGTGATCTGCTTGGACAGACCCGAAAACGCATCTTCCAGGCTGATGCTCAGGTTATAGCGAAGGTCGGACCCACGCGAGGCACGTTGCCGGCCGCCGCGTTGCTGACCGCCCATGAAATCGCCGAACAGGTCCTCGAAGACATCCGAGAATGCGCTGGCGAAATCGCCCTGACCCGGGCGGCCGCCATAGCCACCGGCGCGCTGGCCGCCTGCCATGCCACCGTCGAAGGCTGCATGGCCAAAACGGTCATAGGCGGCCTTCTTGTCGGCGTCCTTCAGGACGTCATACGCCTCGTTGGCTTCCTTGAATTGAGCTTCGGCGTTGGGATTGTCTGCATTTCGATCCGGATGAAGCTCTTTCGCCTTGGAACGGAAAGCTTTCTTGATCTCGTCGGCCGACGCACCCTTGGCGACGCCCAGCACCTCGTAGTAATCGCGCTTTGCCATTGGTGTCCCTTCTTCAATGACGGAACCGGCCAAGGTTTGTCCCGGGCCGGTTCCATGGGGTCACAAGTTCAGGGTCACCCGCGGTTGCGGTCGTTATCCAGATCTTCGAAATCGGCGTCAACAATATCGTCATCCACACCGCGCGGCTCTTCACCGGGGCCAGCATCGTCATCGCTGCCGGACTCTTCCTGCTGCGACTTGTAGATCGCTTCACCCAGTTTCATGGCCGCTTCGGTGACGTTCTGGATGCCACCCTTGATCTTGCCGGCATTCCCGGTCTCAAGCTGTTCCTTGAGGTTCTTGATTGCCAACTCGATCGCTTCGACGGTGGTTGGATCAACCTTGTCGCCATGTTCTTCCAGCGACTTCTCCGTGCCGTGGATCAGCGATTCCGCCTGGTTGGTGGTTTCCACCAGATCCCGGCGTTCCTTGTCAGCCTCGGCGTTTTCCTCGGCCTCGCGCACCATGCGGTCGATGTCGTCGTCCGACAAACCGCCCGATGCCTGGATGGTGATCTGCTGTTCCTTGCCGGTGCCTTTGTCCTTGGCGCCGACCGACACGATGCCGTTGGCGTCGATGTCGAACGTCACCTCGATCTGCGGCAGGCCACGGGGGGCCGGCGGGATGTTTTCAAGGTTGAACTGACCCAGGATCTTGTTGTCCGCGGCCATTTCACGCTCACCCTGGAACACACGAATCGTCACGGCGTTCTGGTTGTCTTCCGCGGTCGAGAAGATCTGCGACTTTTTCGTCGGGATCGTGGTGTTGCGGTCGATCAGGCGGGTGAACACGCCCCCCAGCGTTTCGATACCGAGCGACAGCGGCGTGACGTCGAGCAGGACCACGTCTTTCACGTCACCTTGCAGAACGCCGGCCTGAATGGCAGCGCCCATGGCAACGACTTCGTCAGGGTTCACGCCCTTGTGGGGCTCCTTGCCGAAGAACTTGGTCACTTCCTCGATCACCTTGGGCATGCGGGTCATGCCGCCCACCAGAACCACTTCGTCGATGTCGGATTTCGACAGGCCGGCATCCTTCAGCGCGGCCGCGCAGGGCTTCATCGAAGCCTTGATCAGGTCACCGACCAGCGATTCCAGCTTGGCGCGGGTCAGTTTCGTGACCAGGTGCAGCGGCTGACCGTTGGCACCCATCGAGATGAAGGGCTGGTTGATCTCGGTCTGGCTGGAGGACGAAAGCTCGATCTTGGCCTTTTCGGCAGCTTCCTTCAGGCGCTGAAGCGCCATCTTGTCCTTGGTCAGGTCGACCGAGTTTTCCTTTTTGAACTCATCCGCCAGGTAGTTGACGATCCGCATATCGAAATCTTCGCCACCCAGGAACGTATCGCCATTGGTGGATTTGACCTCGAACAGGCCATCGTCGATTTCAAGAATCGTCACATCGAACGTCCCGCCGCCAAGGTCATACACGGCGATGGTCTTGGTCTCGGTCTTGTCGAGGCCATAGGCGAGCGCTGCGGCGGTGGGTTCGTTGATGATGCGCAGAACCTCAAGACCCGCGATCTTGCCGGCGTCCTTGGTGGCCTGACGCTGGGCGTCATTGAAATACGCGGGCACGGTGATGACGGCCTGCGTCACGTCTTCGCCCAGGTAGCTTTCGGCGGTTTCCTTCATCTTTTGCAGAATGAAGGCCGAGATCTGCGATGGGCTGTATTTTTCGCCCTTGGCTTCGATCCAGGCGTCCCCGTTGCCGCCGTCGACGACGTTATAGGGCAGGTTTTTCTTGTCTTTTTCCAGGTGGCTGTCATCCACCCGGCGTCCGATCAGACGCTTTACACCGAAAACGGTGTTTTCCGGGTTGGTAACGGCCTGACGCTTTGCGGCTTGCCCGGCAAGACGTTCATCGTCGGTAAATGCGACGATCGAGGGGGTGGTACGCGCGCCTTCGGAATTCTCGATGACGCGGGGTTGGCTGCCGTCCATGATGGCTACACACGAGTTCGTGGTGCCGAGGTCGATCCCAATCACTTTAGCCATATCGATCTGGTCCCTTCTCTTACAAGCGAACTGACGGTGGCGGGTCCTTTATGGCCCCCGTTGCCGCCAAGTGATTTTGACTGTGATTTTGGCCGGGATGCACGCCCCGACCGGTTCGGGTGGTATATAAGGAGGCGGTTTGGCGCCTGCAAGCAGGACCGTTCAATGAAAAAAGGGGGCGATGTCACTGTGACAACTTTGGATGTGGGCGGCGTGGCGGTCTGGCCCGGACGGATATCGGCAGACGCACAGGCAGCGATGCTCGATGATATCCGCGCCGTGGTGCGTGCTGCCCCACTATTTGTGCCAGAGACGGCGCGGGGCCGCAAAATGTCGGTGCGCATGACGGCTGCAGGGCAATACGGATGGGTGTCGGACAGGCGCGGCTACAGGTACGAACGCCTGCATCCCGGCGGCGTGCCATGGCCTGCGATTCCCGACAGCGTGATGAAAATCTGGCACGAGGTCAGCGGCGTGGCGGCTGATCCGCAGTGTTGTCTTGTGAATTTTTATACGGAAGGCGCCAGGATGGGCCTGCATCAGGACCGGGACGAGGCGGATTTTACCATGCCCGTGGTGTCGATATCGCTTGGGGACGACGCTTTGTTTCGCGTGGGTGGCACGCAACGCGGTGGGCCAACGCGATCGGTCTGGTTGAAATCGGGTGATGTCGTCGTGATGCAGGGCGCGGCGCGATTGGCGTATCACGGCATAGACCGGGTGCGCTGGGGCAGTTCCAGCCTTTTGGCCCAGGGCGGCAGGATCAACCTGACATTGCGGGTGGTTGACTAGATCAGGCCTAGCGCGCGGCGTCCCAGCTGGCCGAGGCATGTTTGCGCGTGTAGAATTCACCCATGAACCCGATCACCAGGGCGACCAGCGTGAAATAGAGTGGATATTCCCAGTTCGTATGATGCGGGAAATAATTCACAAAGACAAAACCACGGGTCTGGTCGATGATGTGAAACAGGGGGTTCCAGTCAAAGAACGGAAGGATCGCCGTCGGCAGCATGTTCGCGACGAACATCTTGCCTGAGGCAAGCATGTTTGCGCGGATATACACCAGCTGCATGATCGTGATGACGTCCGGCATCCAGGGCTTCAGCGCGAGGAACAATATCCCGATCACGCATCCCGATGCCCAGGACAGAAGGAACATCATGAACGCGCCCGGCCAGTAGTGGATTTCGAGCGGCTGGAACATGGTGTGAAGCATCAGCATCAGCACCAGCATGCTGATTGTCTTGGTGTACAAAACACTGAGCGACGAAGACAGGATCGCGACCAGGGTATTCATTGGTGCATGCTGCATCATCGCCGAAGTCGAAGATTCCGCGCTCATGATCCCGCGAACCGCCTGGATATGCGTCAGATATGCGAAAATACCGGAAAACAGATACAGCATGAAGTCGCCGCGAATGGCTGCGCTGCGCTGCCCGAACAGCGAGAACATCAACACGAAGGCGGCCAGGAACATCATGGATTGCAGGATCGACATCCCGATCGCCATGATCGCGTTGCGATGATTGGACCGGACTTTTCGCGACGCCGCGTGGAACGTCAGTTCCAGCATATTCAGCGCAAGGCCGAATGTGGTCTGTCTGCGGTTGGCGTCGAACATGGTCTGCCCGTGTAATCCTGCCCGGAAGTAACGGCCCGGCCCGCGTCTGGTCGCGTCTCTCTTGCCCTGACCTCTTGGCCGGACGATAACGCGGGGAGATGTAACAATCAATCAAGGCCAAATGGAGGCTGATTTGAATTATGCAAAAATGATGCAGGTTTTTCGCGAGGCCGCAATCGAAGCCGGCCAGCGCATCATGGAAATTTATCAGGCTGATGATTTCGATGTGAAGGTCAAATCCGATGCCAGCCCCGTGACAGAGGCCGACGAAGCGGCGGATGCGCTCATTTCGGCTCGGCTGCGCGCGGCCTTTCCCGACCTGGCATTGGTGACGGAAGAACAGGCAGACAGCCACGGACAAACCGCGCGCGATTTCCTGATCGTCGATCCGCTGGATGGCACAAAGGAATTCATCCAGCGCCGTGGCGATTTCACCGTGAACATCGCATGGGTCGAAAACGGCGTCCCCGTGCGGGGTGTCGTCTACGCCCCCGCCAAGGGCCGGTTGTTCTACACCGATGCCGAGGGTGTCAGCGTCGAGGAAACCGGAGCTTTCGATCCCGCCGTGCCGGGGCCGACGCACCCCATTGCGGTCAAGACGCCGGACAATGCCGCGCTTTACGTGGTGGCCTCGAAATCACACCGCGACGCGGCGACCGATGCGTATATCGGCAAATACCGGGTCGCTGACATGAAAAGCGCAGGATCTTCGTTGAAGTTCTGTCTTGTCGCCACCGGTGAGGCTGACATCTACCCCCGTCTCGGGCGCACGATGGAATGGGACACCGCGGCAGGCGATGCCGTGTTGCGCGGTGCTGGTGGTCGGATGGTCAGGTTCGAAGATCATCAGACCTTCAGCTATGGCAAAGACGGGTTCGCGAACGGGTTCTTCATCGCCCATGCACCTGGTGTGGATCTGAAACCGGCATGACCATCGCCTGTGTCATCCCCGCGCGCTATGCGTCGACCCGGTATCCGGGCAAACCCCTCGCCCAGCTGACCGGGGCGACCGGTGAGACCCGCAGCCTGATCGAACGATCGTGGCGCGCCGCGACCGAGGTCGCGGGGTTCGACGCGATCTATGTCGCAACCGATGACGATCGCATAGCCGACGCCGCGCATGCCTTCGGCGCCAAGGTCCTGATGACGTCATCCGTGGCGCGAAACGGGACGGAACGCTGCGCCGAAGCGCTGGCGCAGTTGGGTGACGGGATCGAGATGATCGTGAACCTGCAAGGCGACGCGCCACTGACCCCGCCGTGGTTCCTGGAGGCCCTGATCGACGGGTTGCGTGCCGATAGTCAGGCCGCCCTGGCCACGCCGATCCTGCGCTGTGACGGGGACACGCTGGCGGCCTTGAAAGCGGACCGTGCCGCTGGTCGTGTTGGCGGAACCACTGCCGTCGCAGACAGCGCGATGCGGGCGCTCTATTTCTCGAAAGAGGTGATCCCGTTCACGGCACGGGACTACGCCGCCGATGCTCCGACGCCGGTGTTCCACCATGTCGGGGTCTACGCCTACCGGCCCTGGGCCCTGCACGCGTATCCCGATTGGCCCATCGGCCCGCTTGAAACGCTCGAAGGGCTCGAACAGCTTCGGTTCCTCGAGGCAGGGCATTCCGTTCGCTGCGTCGAAGTCGAATCGCGCGGGCGCAAGTTCTGGGAATTGAACAACCCCGAGGATATCCCCCGGATCGAGGCCATGCTGCACGAGATGGCGCTGCCCTGATGCAGGGTCTGAGGCTGTCCGTCGTGGTGGTCAGCGCGGGGCGACCCCGCGCGCTGGCCCGCTGCCTCACGGGTCTGTCCCAGATGCATGGTGTCGATTTCGAGGTTATCGTGGTCGCCGATACCGACGGTCTTGACGTGGCCGGGACGCTGCCCTTTTCAGACCGGCTGGCGCTGGTTGCGCAAGATGCCCCGAATATCTCGGTCGCCCGAAATGCCGGTATCGCGGCATCGGCTGGCGAGATCGTCGCATTCATCGATGACGACGCGGTCCCCGAACCCACATGGGCGGCGGCGTTGCTGGCTTGCTTCGGGCACGCTGGCGTGGATGCAGTGACCGGGCCGGTTCTGGGGCGGAACGGCATTTCGCTGCAATGGGGCCGCATGGCGGTCGATGCCCAGGGGCGGGATCGCTGGCTTGAAGACGGCGAAAGCACGCGGCCGGGCGAGGTCCTGAAACTGCACGGCACAAACATGGCCTTTCGCCGCTCGGTCTTGATCCGAACTGGCGGTTTCGACCCTGCATTCTCGTTCTACATGGATGAAACCGACCTGACCCGCCGATTGGCGGCGGCCGGCGGCGACCTGCGATACGCTCGTGATGCGGTCGTTCATCATGGGTTTCGCGCCAGTGCCAGGCGTACCGATGACCGCCTTCCCCTCAGCCTGTTCGACATAGGCGCCTCGACAGCGGTCTTTCTTCGCAAACATGCGCCCGCCGATGTGGACGCGGCGCTGCAGACACTCGAGGAAGACCAGCGCGGGCGGCTTTTGCGCCTTGCCCGCAAGCGCAAGCTGGATCCGGCCCAGATGCGCGCCCTGATGGAAAGCCTTGTGCGAGGCATGGCCGAGGGCCGTGACAGGGTCAGCGACACGCCCGCCATTGCCGGGCCGACCCGCGCATTCCAACCCTTGCGGGATGATCCGCCGCCGCCGATGACCTATCTGCACGGCTGGGCGCATCGTGGGGCATCCCTGCGATCGCAGGCAGCGGCGCATGTGCGCGAAGGAAGACCCACAAGCCTGATCTTGCTGGAGCCGACGCCGCGCAAGCACCGCATTGCCTTTACCGATGGCGGCTGGTGGGAACAGACTGGGGGTCTGTATGGCCCATCGGTCCGGACGGGGGCGCGGATCCAGATGTGGCGATATCCGGATCGCGTCGCCGCCGAAATCGCGCGCAGTGCCGCGCTGCGCGGGCAACCGGCGTCATGAATGATTTTGTATTCCGGAAACGAAGATTATAGTCTTAGTAAGGCACGGTACAAAAAATGAATTGAGGCGGTCGACATGAAGAGACGCGTTACCAAGGCGATCTTTCCGGTTGCGGGGTTGGGCACCCGTTTTCTTCCCGCGACGAAATCCGTTCCGAAAGAGATCATGACATTGGTCGACAGGCCGTTGATCCAATATGCCATCGACGAAGCGCGCGCGGCGGGTATCCGGGAATTCATCTTTGTGACCAGTCGCGGGAAATCCGCGCTGGAGGATTATTTCGACCACGCTCCGGAACTCGAAGCCGCCCTGCGCAAGAAGGGCAAGACCGATGTCCTGGATATGCTGAAATCCACCAACATGGATTCCGGCGCCATCGCCTATATCCGGCAACACAAGGCGCTGGGTCTGGGCCATGCCGTGTGGTGTGCGCGGCGATTGCTGGCAGATGAGCCCTTTGCCGTGATCCTGCCCGACGATGTCATCGCGGCAGAAACGCCCTGCCTGCAACAAATGGTCGAAGCCCATGCCGAAACCGGCGGCAACATGGTTGCCGCGATGGAGGTGCCTGCCGACAAGACCTCGTCCTACGGTGTGCTTGATATCAAGGAAGATATGGGGTCGGTCGTGTCCGTGCGCGGCATGGTCGAAAAACCCGAGCCCGGCACGGCACCGTCGAACCTGGCCGTGATCGGCCGGTATATTCTGACGCCTCAGATCATGAACAACCTCAACAAGATCAAAAGCGGCGCCGGCGGTGAAGTGCAGCTGACCGACGCCATCGCCCAGGAAATTGTCCAGTCCGACGACGTTTACGGGTACCGGTTCCGCGGACAGAGGTTCGATTGCGGTTCCAAGGCTGGCTTCTTGCAGGCGACGGTCGCCTTTGGCCTTGCGCGCGACGAGCTGAAGGATGAGTTCACGGCCTATCTCAACGATCTGATGTCGTCGCGAAACGCGGCGCAGTAAATCGCAAGGTGTCGATGAAGCCGTTGCACGACGACGTCGGCCCAATCTGGCTTGACGTCACACGGCTGGTTTCGCGGATCGGTCTCGGGCCGTTGACCGGGATCGACAGGGTCGAACTGGCCTACCTGAACCACCTGTCCAACCTCGGCGACCCCGACACGCGCTTTGTCACCCGGACCACCCGCGGATTTTTGCTGCTGGATCACGTGGGCGGCAGGATTCTTGCTGATCTGGCGCGCGGTGAACGCGAGCCGGGACGCGCCGATGCGATGTCGCGCCTCGCCGGCCGTGGCGCCCGCCCCCGGCACCGGGTCGAGGCGACGCTGCGATCCGTTGCAGTGGGTCGTTGCACGAAATGGGGTCTGCACGGGCTTTTGACGCGCAGCAAGGGCCCGGTCACCTATATCAACACCGGGCATTCCAACCTGTCGGACAGGGTTCTGGCGGCCTTTTCGTCCCGCCCCCTGACCCAGGTTGCGGTTCTGGTGCACGACCTTATCCCCATTACGCATCCACAGTTCGTTGTCCCCGATCAGCCTGCCATATTCGCCGGCCGGATCGATCGGGTGCGCCGCCACGCCGACCTGGTGATCTGCAATTCCGCCGCCACCAAGGCGGGGCTCGTGGCTCATTGGGGTGGAAATGGCCCATATCCGGCCCTGGCCGTGGCGCATCTGGGTGTGGATCTGCTGCCAAAGGCCGATGCCGAACGCGACCGGGGCCATATCGTGATGCTGGGCACCATCGAGCCGCGCAAGAACCATGCGTTGATGCTCGATGTCTGGGAGGCCCTTGCGAGGGAAATACCGGCCACCGATCTGCCGCAGCTTCACATCATCGGGCGGCCCGGATGGCGCATGGACGACATCATGGCGCGGGTGCGGACCCACCCGCTTTTGGGTCACGCGCTGCACTATCACGGCCCGCTTCCGGATGCCGAAGTCGCATCCCATCTGGCGCGTGCCGGTGCACTGGTGTTCCCGTCGCTGGCCGAAGGATACGGCTACCCCCCGCTTGAGGCGGCCCATGCCGGTGCGTTGCCGATCTGCAGCGACCTTCCGGTCTTTCGGGAAACCTTGGGCGACTGCGCCGTTTACGTGAAGAACGCTGATCTGTATTCATGGCTGGAAACGATTAAGAAATACGTTGTGGGTAACGTCGAGGCGCCGGATCTGGCGCGTTTCAACGTTCCAAATTGGGCAGATCACTTTTCTCAGGTGGGCAAAGCATTGACCCACGATCAAGGGGAAGGGCCGTGAATGAAGGCGGTTAGGCGGTACGGGCTGCGCCTTGAACGCAAGAAATACCTCGTTCGCGCCTGGCGAAAGAGCCGGTCTTTGCGCGTCGTGGCCGACCGAACCGACGCGATCCAGCCCAACGATGTCCTGTGTTTCTGCACGCTGCGCAACGAAAAGGTGCGGCTCAAGTATTTCCTGTCCTACTACCGTGATCGCGGCGTTTCGCATTTCTTGTTCGTCGATAATGACAGCAATGACGGAAGCCGGGAGTTCCTGGAAAAACAACCCGATTGTTCTGTCTGGACCACGCCCGCCAGCTACAAGAGATCCCGGTTCGGCATGGACTGGATCAACCGTCTTTTGCGACTGTATGGGCACAGGCATTGGTGCCTTGTGGTCGATCCCGATGAATTCCTGGTCTACCCGTTTTCCGATACCCGGCCCATTCCCGCGCTGACCGACTGGCTTGAATCGTCTTCGATCAAAAGCTTTGGCGCCATGATCCTCGACATGTATCCCAAGGGTCCGATCATGGCGCAGCCGTATTCCGAAGGGCAGGACCCCTTCGAGATCGCCTGCTGGTTCGACAGCGGCAACTACATGATCGAACGCAATTGGGATTACGGCAACCTCTGGATACAGGGCGGGCCGCGTGCCCGGACGTTCTTTCAGGATACCCCTGCCAAGGCGCCTGCGCTGAACAAGATCCCTTTGGTCAAATGGGATCGGGCCTACACCTACGCAAGTTCGACCCACATGCTGCTGCCTCGTGGACTGAACCTCGTTTATGATGAATGGGGCGGTGAAAAGACTTCGGGCGTCTTGCTCCATGCCAAGTTCATCGACACGTTTACCGAAAAGGCGGCCGAGGAACTCGAACGTAGACAGCACTACGCCGCCTCGGCGGAATATCGGGCCTATCATGCCGGTTTGACCGAGAATCCCGATTTCTGGACCAAATGGTCCGAGCGTTACATCAACTGGCGGCAGCTTGAGATCCTGGGCCTCATGTCGAAAGGCAACTGGGCATGAGCACGCTTGGCTTTGTCATGCTCTGCCACACGGCCCTGCACCGTGCGTCCCAGGTTGCGCGGCATTGGGCCGAACGTGATTGCCCTATCGTGATCCACGTCGACAAGCAGGTGGACCGCGCCCGCTTCGATGCATTCCAAAAGGAACTGGCCGACCTGCCCAATGTCCGCTTTTCGCGGCGGGTGCATTGTGAATGGGGCACATGGTCCCTGGTCCGCGCGTCGCAGATGGCCTCGAAACAGCTTTTGCGCGAATTTCCGGGTGTGCGGCATGTCTACCTGTCCTCTGGATCGTGCCTGCCCCTGCGCCCGGTCGAGGAATTGCGCGCCTACCTGGCCGCGCGCCCGATGACGGATTTCATCGAAAGCGTCACCATTCGCGACGTGGACTGGACCGTCGGCGGCCTGAATGACGAGCGGTTCAAATTCCGTTTCCCGTTCTCGTGGAAACGTCACCGGTTCCTGTTCGACAAATGTGTCGAACTTCAACGCAGGTTCGGGTTGCTGCGCAAAACCCCGGATGACGTGGTGCCCCATTTGGGCAGCCAGTGGTGGTGCCTGACCCGGCAGACCCTGACCGCGATACTGGAGGATCCCAGGCGCAACGAGCTGGAAGCCTACTTCAAACTGGTCTGGATCCCTGACGAAAGCTATTACCAGACCCTTGTGCGAAACTATTCGCGCAGCATCGAAAGCCGGTCCTTGACCCTGTCCAAGTTTGATTTTCAGGGAAAACCGCATGTATTTTATGACGATCATCTGCATCTTCTGCGCCGGTCAGACTGTTTTGTCGCGCGCAAGATCTGGCCCAAGGCCAACCGGCTTTACCGGACTTTCCTGACCGGAGACGGGGGTGGACCGCGCATGGCCGAACCGGCGCCGGGCAAGATAGACCGCGTCTTTTCGCGGGTTCTGGAACGTCGGACGCGGGGCCGCCCCGGCCTGTACATGCATAGCCGGTTCCCCAACCCCGATTGGGAAAACGGTAAGACAGCCGCCCCGTATTCGGTGTTTCACGGGTTCAACGACCTGTTTGACGATTTCGAATCCTGGCTGTCGCGTCGGCTGGGCACGCCCGTCCACGGCAATCTGTTCGATCCCAAGAAGGCGCGTTTCGCAGGCGACGCGGACATCTATGCCGGCTGCCTGTCCGCCGAAGCCAAGCTGCGCGACTATGACCCGGAACACTTCCTGACCAACCTGATCTGGAACACGCGTGGCGAGCGGCAGGTGTTCCAGTTCAGCCCCCGTGACGAGCAGCGCATCGGCGCCTACATGAGCAATGATGGCAACGCGCAGCTTTCGGTGATCACGGGCGCCTGGGCTGTGCGCCTCTACCTGTCGAACCGGAATTTCTCGGCTATTCGTCAGGACGCGGCGACATTCCAGAAACGGGAGGTCGAATTCATCAACACGCTGCGCCATGTCAAAAGCAGGGCGGATATCCGGATCTGGACACTGGCGGAATTCATCGAAGAGCCGATGGAAAACCTGCAAGGCATTCTCGACGCGATGGAAGGGGCCAGCGCCATGCGCCTGACCGAAGCGCCGCGCATGGCGGACCTGTCAGGTTTCCCGGCGTTTCTTCAGGCGTTGAAAAACCAGGGCATGAACCCGGTCACGGTGGGCGATTTCCCGCATGAAGGTGTCTCGCATCGTCCATCTGTTGACACGAACCGCCCCTACCTGGTGAGCTGATCCATGTCTGATCGCCGTTTTGAAGCCTTTGTCCTGTTTGCCGAGATGCGCACCGGGTCGAATTATCTCGAGGCCTCGCTGAACGAACTGCCGGACGTGGACTGCCTGGGTGAGATCTACAATCCGACCTTCATGGGTCATCACAACACGTTCGAGATGTTCGGGTATGACATGGACCGGCGAGAGGCCGATCCGCTTGGTCTTGTCGATGCGATGATCGCGGGCACGGATGGTTTGCCCGGATTCCGCCTGTTTCACGATCATGACGACCGGGTGGTCGACCGGGTGCTCAGCGACCCCAAATTCGCCAAGATCATCCTGACACGCAATCCGCTGGACAGCTACGTGTCGCGCAAGATCGCGACGGCCACGGGACAATGGCGCCTGACGGACATGAAGCACCAGCGCAGCGCACAGATCCGGTTCGATGCCGAGGAATTCGCCGAATTGCTGGAACGCCTGCAGGCGTTCCAACTGCGCCTTCAAAAGGGGTTGCAGTCTACCGGGCAGACGGCGTTCTACCTGCGCTACGAGGATATCAATGACCCCGAGGTCCTGAACGGCATCGCGACCTATCTGGGATCGGCCCACGAGGTGAAATCCGCCTCGAAAAAGCTGAAAAAGCAAAACCCGAGCGATTTGAGCGAAAAGGTCGAAAACTACGACGAGATGGTTGCCGCCCTCGCGCGGTTCGACCGGTTCGACCTGGGGCAGACGCCGAACTTTGAACCGCCGCGCCACGCAGGGGTGCCGGGGTTCGTCGCACATCCGGATGCGGGGCTGCTGTTCATTCCGGTGAAGGGCGCGCCAGAGGCAGCGGTGCTTGACTGGATGGGCAGTATTGGCGGCGTTGGGCGCGACGCGTTGTTGCGCCGGATGACCCAAAAGGAACTGCGCCAGTGGATGAAGGGCCATCCCGGTTTCCGCAGCTTTTCGGTCCTGCGCCATCCGGTCGAACGCGCCTACGCGGTCTTCAACACCTTCATCCTGCCTGACGATCGCCCGGCTTATGCCGAACCGCGGCAGGTGATGCGCCAAAGATATGCGATTCCGATCCCCGCCACGGGTTTGCCGGACACCTATGACGCCGATTCCCAAAAGGCGGCATTCCAGTCGTTCTTGTTGTTTCTAAAGGGTAACCTCGCCGCACAGACCAGCATCCGGGTCGATCAGGCATGGGCCACGCAATCGGCGATCTTGCAGGCGGCCAGCGTCGTGACGCTGCCCCACCGTATCGTGCCCGAGGCGCAGATGTGTGACCTGTTGCCGGATCTCGCTGTCGAGGCCGGCGTCAAGGCACCACCGGTCCCCGACCCGGAGCCGGTCACCGGACCCTTTCCACTGAAAGACGTCTATGACGGCAAGATCGAACAGGCCACGATCGACGCCTATCGGCGCGATTACCTGAATTTCGGCTTTTTGCGCTGGAACAAGCAGTAGCGCGCGATTGCGTCAGGCGGCCTTGCTGGCCTCGCTGTCGGTCAGCAGCGTGTGCAAGGTTGCCGGATCCGTGTTGGCCCGCAACTTGGCGCAAAGCGATGCGTCGCGCAGGGTGCGCGACACGAGCGCCAGCGCCTTGAGGTGGTCGACGCCGGTATCCGCCGGCGCGAACAGGGCAAAGACCAGGTCAACGGGCTGTCTGTCCGCGGCATCGAAATCAATCGGACGTTCAAGGCGGATGAAGGCCCCCTGCACTTCGGTCAGATCGGACAGGCGCGCATGCGGCAGCGCCACGCCATGGCCGACACCAGTGGGCCCAAGGCTCTCGCGTTCCTGGAGGGCGTCGAATATCTGGGTGTGAGGCAAGCCGATCAGGTCTTCTGCCAGATCGGAAATAGCCTGCATGAGGCGTTTCTTGCTTGTCACGTCGCTAAGCACCTTCACGGCGCCCGGCCTGAGCAGCGTAGACAGATGCATTCAGTACCCCTTGTGATCCGGTTGCCCCGATCAATTCCGGCCGGCGCCCACGGCGCCAGGCCGGTTCGCACGTTCTATTTCACTTGACGATCCGTGGATCGATCCAGCCGACATTTCCGTCGTCGCGCCGGTAAACCACGTTCACCTCATTATGTCCTTCGTTGCGGAACACCAAAAGCGGCGCTCCAGCAATTTCCATCTGCATGACCGCTTCGCCAACCGATAGAGACGGAATTTTCGTCTCCATCTCGGCCACGATGATCGGCTTCAGGCTTTCGGGTTCTGTCTCATCGACATCCCCCGATCCGGCAAGGACATACATGGAGCCGCCCAGAACATCAACGGGCTCTTGCCTATCACGGTGATGGTCTTTTAGCCGGCGTTTATAGCGCCTGAGCTGCTTTTCCATCTTTTCGCAGGCGCTGTCGAAAGCGGCGTAAATCTCGTGAGCGTGGCCTTTCGCGGATGCCGTCAGCCCGGTGGACAGATGTACGGTGGCCTCGCATGCGTACTCTGCCCCGGATCTGGAAAAGATGACGTTGGCGTCTGTCGGTCGCTCGGCATATTTTCCGACCGCCGCGCCTAGACTGTCCTTTACATGGGTCTGCAGGGCTTCCCCGATGTCGATCTGTTTTCCGCTGATTTGATAGCGCATGTATCCTCCGGTACATCAGGCACACAAAGACCAACGCGCAAGTTGCGCGATGGCCCGGTGCACGGTGCTGCTCGTTTTTTGTTTTTGCTATGAGTGATCGTGCTCCGCATTGCGCGGGTCAGGCCTTGGAAAGGCGCGTCGATCAGGGATGAAGCAATTGCGAACATCCCCTTCATTTGGCGATGAGTCGGGATCATCTGTCAATCCAAAGCCGTCGGCACGGCTCAGCGGATTTGAAAGCTCTGGCCCAGGTAGACCCGGCGGACGTTTTCGTCGCGCACCACTTCTTCGGCGGTTCCCGACATGATGATCGTGCCGTCATGCAAAATGTAGGCGCGATCGACGATATCCAGGGTTTCCCGGACGTTATGATCCGTGATCAGCACCCCGATGCCACGCGTCTTGAGGTCCGATACCAAGGCGCGGATATCGCCCACCGCGATGGGGTCGACGCCTGCGAACGGTTCGTCCAGCAAGACGTAGCGCGGGTTCGAGGCCAGGCAGCGGGCAATTTCCACGCGGCGGCGTTCCCCGCCCGACAGCGACAGCGCCGGCGCGCGGCGCAGATGGCCGATGGAAAATTCCGACAATAATTCTTCCAGCCGTTCATGGCGCCGGGCGCGATCGCGTTCCACCACTTCAAGAACCGCAAGGATATTGTCTTCGACCGACAGACCGCGAAAGATCGACATTTCCTGCGGAAGATAGCCTATGCCAGCCCGCGCGCGCCGGTACATCGGATACAGCGTGACATCCCGGCCATCTATGGTGACGGTGCCGCCGTCAGGCGTGATCAGGCCGGCAATGCAGTAGAAGGATGTGGTCTTGCCCGATCCGTTCGGGCCCAACAGCGCCACCACCTCGCCCCGGTCCAGTTCCAGCGTGACATCGCGGATGACCGGCCGCTTTCGGTAGCTTTTCCGCAGGCCCCGCACCCTCAGGCCCATATCGCCCTGAGTGACCGTAAACGGAACCTCACCCTTCGGCGCGGCCGGAGGCGGGATGTCGTTCATTCCGATGCGCCGGTGTCCAGAATGGTGCGCACACGCCCGCCCATGGTGCCGTTCCCGGTCGACATATCGACGACCATACGTTCGCCGGCAATGGTGCTGGATCCCTGCGTGACAAGAACGTTGCCGGTCATTGTCAGCATCGACGTGCCGACGGTATAAACCGCTTCGGATCCTTCCGCCGCGTCAACGCCCCGGGTGATCAGAACGCCGCCCGTTGCCAGCAACTCGTTCACTTCGCGGCTGCCATCGACATCGGAATATATGACCTGAACCTGATCGGCCGCCATGCGCATATCGCCCTGAACGACGATGACATTGCCGATAAAGGTCGCCTGACCGGTGGTCTGATCGATCGACAGGCTGTCCGAAGTCACCTCGACCGATTGGCTGGAATCATGCGGTGTGCCGCCAAATCCGATATTCACCTGGGCCGTGGCAGCGCCGGAGAGGCAAAGGATCAGGGCAATTTGAAAAAGGCAACGTGACAACATGGTTTTGATCTACTCCTGCGGCTCGTATAGCAGCCGGACGCCGCCAGTGAAACTAAGGAAACCATCACCCTCCTGTCCGGTCAAATCCATGGATCCGGCCTCCAGCGTCATGCCGTTTCCCGACAAGGTGACCGGGCCCGGCGAGGTGATCCGCATCGAATCCATCGCAATGCGGATGCGGTCCGACAGCAGCCGGTAGCCCTGTGTCGTGTCGGCCTGCACGTTTCCCTGCAAGTCCACCGTCTGCTGCGACAGGTGGATATCCCCGTCATCGGCATGCAGGACAAGTTGATCCGTGGGCGCCAGCGCCAGCTCCGCCTCGACATTCACCAAAAGGATATGGTTCGGATCGGTAGGCTGCGGCGCCGCGCTGTCGGCGATCAGCGTGACCTCTCTTCCATCGTCGAGGGTTCCGGCGAACCGGGGTTGTGACAGGCGTTGTTCCTGAACCAGCTGTTCGATGTCGACATCCGCAAAGGGCAGGGCCGCATCGGGGTCGGGCGTGCGTGAGAACAGGAACATGGTCGACAACAGCGCCAGCGCGATCAGGGGCAATGTGACCTTCGCCCAGACGACAACGGTGGAATATCTGTTCATGTCGGCCATGCGCGGCCCCTCAATGCGAGAAAATATCGACCTCGGGCCACCCCAGCAGATCCAGCCTTGCGCGGGTTGGCAGAAACTCGAAACAGGCGGCGGCGAGATCGGTGCGGCCCTCGCGGTTCAGTCGCTGGTCCAGCTCGGTCTTGAGGCGGTGCAGATGCAGAACATCCGATGCGGCATAAGTCTTTTGCGCTTCGGTCAGGGTTTCCGCCCCCCAGTCCGAGGTCTGCTGCTGCTTGGACACGTCGACATCCAACAGTTCCTGCAGCAGGTTCTTGAGGCCATGCCGATCCGTAAAGGTGCGGATCAGCTTGGACGCGATCTTGGTGCAGTAGACAGGCGCGGCCAGCGCGCCAAAGGCATGATACATCGCGGCAATGTCGAATCGGCCAAAGTGGAACAGTTTCAAGACATTCGGATCGGTCAAAAGCCGTTCGAGGTTCGGCGCCCTGGTCTGGCCCTTTGCCACATGGATCAGATGTGCGTTGCCATCCCCGCCCGAAAGCTGGACGACGCACAGCCGGTCGCGATGGGGGTTCAGCCCCATGGTTTCGCAGTCGATCGCGACAACGGGGCCCAGATCAAGGCCGTCAGGAAGGTCATTTTGATACAGATGGATGGTCACATCGGGCCTCTTGCTCTGCCATGTCAGGGGCGAATAAGAGGATTGGTGCCCAGGAGAGGACTCGAACCTCCACGTCCTTACGGACACTAGCACCTGAAGCTAGCGCGTCTACCAATTCCGCCACCTGGGCCGGTGTCGTGGAAGCGGCTGATATAGGCGCACCGGGGGCGTGTCAACGGCACAAAGCGACGAAAGTGAAGCCTCAGTAATCGCGTTCGTAAAACACGCCCAGGCTGCTGCTTCCATCGGACGAAAACGCGCCGCGCGCAGTGATGTTCGGTGTCAGGTCGATGTTGAGCGACAGGTCGGTCTCTTCGCTTCCCACGGTGACATCGGCATAGATGTTGTCCGACAGGTAGCGTCCGGCGCGGACCGCCGCGTTGCCTGCCTCGTCCGTCTGGAAATCCAGATCGTCAAGCCCCAGACCCTCGCGCAGCGACGCAAAGATCCCCGATTCGGTGCTGCCCCCCGCAAGGGATGCCGCCGCATCCGCCATCTGCAACAGCTGCACCGGCGACAGGGCCGATACCGAGCGCCCGAACAGCAGCTGGGCCAGAACCTCATCCTCGGGCAGAGGTGGATCCGACGTGAAACTGATCGCGGGATTGCTGATCACGCCAATCACGTTGATACCGATCGTATGCCCGCCCGCCCGGCTGGTCGCCAGCAACCTGACAAAGGGATCGAAATTGCCCTGAAGGGTCGCGGATCCGTCGGTCAGATCCAGCCGTGTGCCCAGAATCGACAACCTGCCCCGGATCAGATCGAACCGCCCCGACGGAATGATGTTGGCGCTTGTCCCGCCCAGTCGCAGGGTTCCGCCCATCTCGGCGTCGAGGCCCCGGCCCCGGATAAAGATCCGCCCGGGCGCGCTGATGGTCAGGTCGAGGCCGATATTGGATGACCCCGCCGGGCCGGTGTCCGTCTGCACCAGGCCCGCCGCGGCCCTGGTACGCAGTTCCGGGGCGGTTTCGCCAATATGGCGAATATCGGGGATGACCGTCGACCCGCCCAAGCCGGATTCAGGCACGCGCAATTCGCTTTCGCCCAGGTTCACGGACCCGCTGACCTGCATCGCACCGGCCAAGGCACCGGACACGGAGATATCGGCCGTATCGACCAGCACATTGTACAAGGTCGGATCGACAAGGCGCAGACCGCGACCGGTCACCGTGATTTGCGCGGGCAGGCTGGGCGCGCTGACGGTCACTGTCCCGGCTGCACCGATCTGGCCACCGGACCCCAGCGTGCCATTGGCGTCAAATCCGACCCGCCCACCCGTCAGGCGGCCGGACACACCCAGATTCTCGATCGCGTTTTGCAAGAATGGCAGCGACACCCGCGCGCCCGAGGTCGAAAATGTCCCCGAAAGGTTTTCCAGCGCAGGCGCGCCGGTCAACCCGAGGTCAAACGCCAGCGTGCCGCTGATGCTGCGCGGCTGCAGGGCGCGGTTGGCCAGGCCAAGGGGCAGTTGACCGGCTGCGCGCAGATCCGCCACCGCTTCGGCTGGATCGTACTGCCCCGAAATCCGCGCCGTGATCCCGCCCGCTCCTGTTGCGTTGGCGTCAATCATCAGGGGCGCAGTCAGACCCGTCCGCGAGATCGTGGCATCCGCCGACACCGCGCCCCGCACCGCGTCGGTGAACAGCCCGACGTCATCCAGACGGCCCGATGCGGTGATGTCAGCGGCACCCGTGTCCACGTTGTAGGCCCCGGCGAGCGTCGCCGTGATCCCGGCTTCGGCCGAAACATCCGCCTCGATCTGGAACGGCGCATCGTCACCGGCCGGGCGGTCCATGGTGATCTCGGCGTCGACAGCCCCCGACACTGTCGATGTGAACAGGCCGGCATCTGCCAGACGACCACGGGCCACAACCGATGTGCCGCCGATGCCATACCGCCCGTTGGCGTCAAGCTGCAGCTGCTGACTGCGCAAAACAAGCTCTCGCAGGGTCAGGCCGTCGGCGTCGCGCAAGGCCGACAAACGCAAGGTTGTCAGACCGGCCAGAAGGTCGGGGGGCGTTGCCTCGGCAAGGCGCAGATCGGACCCTTCCCCGTCCAGAACGACATCGAACGCGCCGGACAAAAGGTCGATCTCCGCCACCAGCGCCGCCGATAGCGCACCGCCCAAAGGCTGCCCTGCAGCAGCGGCAAACCGGCCGAGGTCGGGCGTATCGGCCCGCAGGTCCGAGTTCACCAGAAGACGGTTTTCGCCGAACCTTGCGGCCGCGTTTCCTGTCAGATCCAGATCGCCGGCCGACACGGTCAGACCGGTCAGGAACAAGGGCGCATCGCTGACCCATGATACCTGCGCCGTCGCGCGCAAGGCGTCGCCCAATGCCTGGCTCAACGCCGGATCGGTATGGGTCAGGCCACTGAGCTGAATAGATACCGGCGAACTGATCGCCATCCCGTTGTCGGCGCTCTGTTCGAAAAGGCCCCCGGCGCTCAGCTCGGCGCGGGAAATGCCGATCGTGTCTGTTTCCAGGCCATCGATGACAAAGGTCGTCTCGTATTCCGGGCCCTCGGCCACGTCATGGCGGATCGCCAGATCGACGCTTTGAACCATCAAATTTGCACCCGGCACGGGCAGGCGCACAGGGTCGCCGCCCGTGTCGTCGGCGATGCGCCCGATCAGGTCAAAGGCCTGCGGTCGTCCACCCGGCGCCAGAACCAGAGACCCGCCAAGCGACAGTTCGGCGGATTTCACGTTCAGGCTTTCGAAATTGATCTCGCCGCTCGCAAGCAAAAGCATATCTGCCGTAAGACCGACCGCATTGCCAAAGAAGTCCCGGTACTCCGCCGCAAGCAAAGGTGTGATGTCACCGCTCAGATCCAGCCTGATGCGGCGGTCCTGCGTTTCGGCATCCCGCAATGTGACGATCTGCCCGCTCAACCTGTCCGCGCCGGCGCTGGACAGCGCGATATCCGCCGTGAACGCATTGATCGGGCCTGCGCCGTCAACGGTCAGCCGCAGCGCGGGCGCGTCCGGTAGGTTCAACAGGGTCGCGGCCAACCCGCCGGGATCTTCGTCCAGCAAAAGCGATACGATCAGCGCTTCGGTTGCGTTGTCAAAGCTGGCGTTGAGGTCGAACACGCCGCGCGGCCCATCGAGGCGCTGTATTTCAAAATCCGCCGCACCGGAGCCTCCGGCAAGGCTGGCGCTTCCGGCCAGGGAAAGATCCACCGCCGTCCCCAGGATGGGCGCGCCCAATTGCACGGTTTCTATCGCCACGCGGTCGATCTGGATGCTGACCGGCAGATCCGGCAGCGCGAAAGGCGTTGCTTCGGCTTGCGGCAGGTCGATGCGGCCGGGTTCGGCAACCGGCGCGCGGGCCAGTTCGATCCTCTCGGCCGTCAACTGGTTGATCTGTAGCGCGCCCCGCAAAAGTGCTGCGCGCGACCATTCCAGTTGCGCGTTTTCCAGCGTCAGCCAGACGCCTTCGGAATCGGCAATGGTCAGAAGGTCCATCTGCGCGGTGGAACTCAGCGCGCCACGAAACCCCCTGATGGTGATCTGCCGGGCCCCATCGGAAAGCTGATCTTGCAAGAACCGGACGATGCGGGATTGGTCGCCGTCATCCTGCGCCGTTGCAAGACCCGGCACCAGGAGGGATGCGACAACCGACAGAATGGCCAGACCGCGCCGCATCAAAACGCCTGCCCTATGCCGATGTACAGAAATAGCTCCTGCCCGGCGCGGTCACCGCTGGCAGGGGTCGCCAGGTCGACCCTGATCGGCCCGAACGGCGTGTTATAGCGCAGGCCCAGCCCCGCGCCGGCATGCCAGTCGCTGTTTCCATCGCCAAAGGGGCCTTCGCTGATCCAACCTGCATCGGCAAAGCCGACAATCCCGAAATCGGTGTCGCCGATGTCGTGGCGGATTTCCCCCGACAGACCCAGGAATCCGCGCCCGCCGGATGGCTGACCGGCCTGGATCGCGCCAAGGCCAAGGTAATCCTGCCCGCGCACGGTGCCGGATCCACCCGAAAAGAACAGGTAATCCGACGGTATATCAAGGATATCGCCGCCAAATATGCTGCCCAGTTGCACCCGCGCGGCAAACCGCGTCCGGTCATCGGGTCCGATTCCGTAATAGGCCCGACCATCAAAGGTAAACCGCGCACCGCCATTGCCCCCGACCGGCAGGAACGGCGTCAGCGAGGCCTCGGCATAGGCACCTGCCCTCGCATCGGTCGGATCATCGCGATTTTCGTAGATCAAGCCAAACGGGAGGTAGAACAGGGTCACATCACGTTCGCCCAGCGCATCCTCGAATTGCGAGAAGGACAGGCCGACGCCGCCTTCGACGGTGACATGTTCGTTGAACTGGTGGGTCAAGCCGACCTCGATGCCGACGCTGTCGATCGCGAACAATGGCTCGTCCAGGCGCACGATGATGCCTTCGACATACAGCGACGTGTCGGGCGTGAAGGTGGCGGGCCGATCCAGCCGCGCCTTCAATTCGATATCAACGCCCTCGCCTTCGGCAATGTCGGCGCCCTGCCCAAGGCCGGAAATAGAGGCGTCGAAGCGCAGGCGTTCGGCCCCGCCCAACAGGTTGCGGTGGATCCAGTAAGCCGACAGACCGACGCCGTCATTGGTCGAGATTTCGGCCCCGAACCCGAGCCTGCGCAGCGGGGCTTCGTCCACGATGGCGGTGACGTCCGCGATGTCGCCGGCGCGGGCATCGCGCAGTTGCAGATCGACGGCCGAAAACGCGCCCGTGTCGCGCAAACGTTCTTCGGCCCGGGCAAGGGCGGCGGGGGAATAGACATCGCCTGTGGGCAAGCCCGCTATTTCCAGGATACGCGACACGCGCATGCGTTCCTGACCTTCGGGCAGCAGGTTCCCAAAGGTGATGACCGGGCCCGGATCGACGCGAATCGCCACGTCAAGGATCGCGGCCCTGTTGTTCGCGGTGATCTGCTGAGTGTCCACATCAGCGGTGGCGTGCCCACGGACCCGCCAGCCATCCAGCGCGGCCCGTGTCGTGGCGCGCAGCAGCGGCGTTGTGGCTGTCTCACCGGACTGGAATTCCGGCGGCAGGGTCGTGCCGTCGGCCAAGGGGCCGATATCAGCCTGCCCCAGGCGGAAAGGCGGGCCGGGCTCAACCACGATTTCCACGCGGCTGATCTGCGCGGGGGCCTGAAACGGCGAAATCGTGGTCGCGTCGCGGCCATCCAGCCGGATGGTGATGACGGGGGCGAAAAACCCCTGTTCGTACAGCACTCCGATCAGGCGCCCGTAATCTGCGCGAGCGGCGGCCACGATATCCTGCCCTGTTCGCGGTGCTTCGCCGTCTTCTGCGGGGCGCAGCAGCAGCGAGGTGTTTCTGAGCCGATCCTGGACGTCATCCGCCACGCCGGGCGCACTGATGCTGACATCCTGCGCCGTCGCCGCCAAACCCAGGAAGGCCGTGCAGACGGCCAAGGTGGCCGCACGTAAAGTCGTGAGGGCATGAGGGTGCAGCGCAGACATGAGATGAAAGGTTAACGCTCTGCCTAGGGATTGGCCAGCGATCTCCCGCGCTTGTGACACCGCGCGCGCTTTGTTGGGACGATTTGCGCCTTGTCGTGCAGAACCGCCCGGCTTATCACCGCGTGGACCGACGACCAAAAGGGTTAGAAACATGAACAAACTCGTCACCATATTCGGGGGTTCCGGGTTTGTCGGCCGTTATGTTGCGCGGCGCATGGCCAAAGAAGGCTGGCGCGTCCGCGTGGCCGTCCGCCGACCGAACGAGGCCCTTTTCGTGCGACCCTATGGTGTCGTGGGCCAGGTTGAGCCGATCTTCGCCAACATTCGTGACGACGCCAGCGTTCGCGCCGCCATTCACGGTTCGGATGCGGTGGTGAACTGCGTCGGCATCCTTGCGCCGCGCGGCAAGAACAGGTTCGACACGGTGCAGCATGAAGGGGCTGCGCGCATCGCCCGCATCGCAGCCGAACAAGGTGTTGCGCGTCTGGTCCACGTGTCCGCCATAGGCGCGAACCCCGACAGCGAGATCCGGTATGCCGCAAGCAAAGGCAAGGGCGAACAGGATGTTCTGGCCGCCTTCCCGACCGCGATGATCCTGCGCCCGTCAATCGTCTTCGGACCCGAGGACGAGTTCTTCAACCGGTTCGCAGCCATGACGCGCCTGGGCCCGGTGCTGCCCGTGGTCGGCGCTCAGACGCGGTTTCAGCCGGTCTATGTGGATGACGTCGCCAAAGCCGCCGTCATGGGCGTTCTCGGTCAGGCAGCGCCGGGAATTTACGAGCTTGGTGGGCCCGAGGTTTCCAGCTTTCGCGGCCTGATGGAGCGCATGCTGGGTGTGATCCGCCGCCGTCGCCTGATCGTGAACACGCCATTCTGGATCGCGGGCGCGATGGGGCGGGTGTTTGACGTGTTGCAGGCGGTATCGCTTGGGATGTTCCACAACGGCCTTCTGACCTACGACCAGGTGCAGAACCTTCGCCAGGACAACCTTGTCGGCGACGGCGTGATGACGTTTGCGGATCTGGGTATTTCCCCCGTGGCGATGGAATCCGTGATGGAAGACTACCTTTGGCCTTTCAGGCCGGACGGGCAGTATTCCGACATCAAGGACAGTGCCCGCCGGTTGCGCGGTCAGGAATAAGCGATCCACAGCAGGAACAGCCCAAGCCCGATCCGGTAGATCACGTAGGGCGTGAAGCTGATGCTCTTCAGCAGCCGCATCATCAACGTCAGCGCCAGCATCGCCGCGACGAATGCGAGGGCAGCGGCGATAGCCCCGTTGCGCGCGGCCTCGGCATCAGCGGTGAACAGAACTTCGCCCCCAAGCAGCAGACCGGTCGCGACGATCGTGGGGATCGACATCAGCATGGCAATCCGCGCCGCGTCTTCGCGCCCGTAACCCAAGAGGCGCCCGGCGGTGATCGTGGCGCCCGACCGCGAGGTTCCGGGGATCAGGGCCACCGCTTGCCACAGACCCATGACAACCGCATCGCGCAAGGTCCAGCCCTCGGCCCTTTTGACTTCCGCGCCCTTCTGATCGGCCCAATAGAGCACCACGCCGAAGATCAGCATCGTCCACCCGATAACCGGAACGGATCGCATCGCCGCGTCGAGACCGGTGAGATGCAGAACAAGCCCGATCACGGCGACTGGAATGGTTGCAATCAGCAGCAAGAACGCAAGCTTTGCGCCGGGGGTGTCGATGCGGCCCGTGACCATCCGGGGGATCCCCGAGACGCTCAATCGCACATCGCTCCAGAAATACAGGATCACGGCCCCCAATGTGCCGATATGGACGGCGACATCGATCACCTGGCCCTGATCATCCAGCCCGGTGAGATTCGGCAAAAGGATCAGGTGGCCCGAGCTCGAGATCGGCAAGAACTCGGTAATGCCCTGGATCAGGGCAACAAGGATCAGATTGAACAGGGTCATTCAGACATTCACTACTTTTTCAGACGATCCAAAAGACCTTGAAATAAAAGGGCATCACCTAAGTTACGGAACAAATGCTGACCTAATTTTGCGCCATTACAGGTCAGACCCTGTGATTGAGCGTGAAAAAATCCAAAAAAGGTCAGCATTGTTGTCTTTTTATCCCTGGGACAGGCCTGTATAGGGGCCGGGAGAGATTGGGAGATGTTCCGTGGCTAAGCAACCCATGTTGAAATTCGTGACCGTCGAAAAGCAGATGCCGGAAAAGCGGCCTCCGTCTTTGCGGAAAGAAGACTTTCATGAGATCTACGCGGAATACGCGCGCGACAAGGCTGCCGAACAGGCCGGCCGCTGCAGCCAGTGTGGCGTGCCTTATTGTCAGTCGCATTGCCCGTTGCACAACAACATTCCCGATTGGCTGAAACTGACGGCGGAGGGCCGACTCAAGGAAGCGTATCAGCTTAGCCAGGCGACCAACACCTTCCCCGAGATCTGTGGGCGCATTTGTCCGCAAGACCGCCTGTGCGAGGGCAATTGCGTCATCGAACAATCGGGCCATGGTACCGTGACCATCGGCTCGGTCGAGAAATACATCACCGATACCGCATGGGACGAAGGCTGGGTTCAGGCCATCGTGCCCTCGGTCGAACGCCCCGAGTCGGTCGGCATCATCGGCGCGGGTCCCGGTGGCCTTGCAGCCGCCGATATGCTGCGCAGGGCCGGTTTGCAGGTCACGGTCTACGACCGCTATGACCGGGCCGGCGGCCTGATGGTCTACGGAATTCCGGGCTTCAAGCTGGAAAAAGACGTTGTCATGCGCCGCAACCAGTTGCTGGCCGAGGGCGGCGTCGAGTTCGTCCAGAATTGCAATGTGGGCGAAGACGTCAGCTTTGACGCCATCCGCGGCAAGCATGATTTCGTCATCATCGCCACCGGCGTCTACAAATCGCGCGATCTGGACCTGCCGGGCAGCGAAGCCACGGGCATCATTCGCGCCATCGACTACCTCACCGCGTCCAACCGCAAAAGCTTTGGTGACGAAGTGCCCGAGTTCGACAGCGGGGATTTGAACGCCGAAGGCAAGCGGATCGTGGTCATCGGCGGTGGTGATACCGCCATGGATTGCGTGCGCACAGCCACCCGGCAGGGCGCCAAAAGCGTCAAATGTCTCTATCGCCGCGACCGTGCCAACATGCCGGGTTCGCAGCGCGAGGTGCAGAACGCCGAAGAAGAAGGCGTTGATTTCGTCTGGCTTTCCGCGCCCAAGGCGTTCCAGGCCGAAGGGGGAGTCACCGACATGTCCGGCCCCGGTCACGCCACGGGTCCCGTTTCCGGCGTTTTGGTCGACAAGATGCGGTTGGGTGCCCCCGACGCGACCGGCCGTCAAAGCCCCGAGATCATCGAGGGGGCAGAGTATGTCGAAGACGCCGATATCGTCATCAAGGCCCTGGGGTTCGAACCCGAGGATCTGCCGACGCTTTGGGGCTGCCCCGAGCTTGAAGTGACCCGCTGGGGCACCATCAAGGCCAACTTCCGCACCCATGAGACCGATCTGGAAAACGTCTATGCCGTCGGTGACATCGTGCGCGGCGCCTCGCTGGTTGTCTGGGCGATCCGGGACGGACGCGAAGCGGCGGATGCCATTATCGAAAAACTGGGCGCGGCGGGATCAGTCGCGGCTGAATAGGGCGTCGGGCGGCTCCCAAACCGGGTTTGGACCCGCTGACGCAGGCGCAAAAGGTCAGAAAGGCTGACAAAGATGATGGGTAAGAGGACATGCCACGTTGCACGGGCCGCGCTTTTGGCGGCTGCGACGTTTGTCGTGCCTGCGCCCGTCGCCGCCCAGGATGGCCCGCGTCAGTTCACCGTGCCCGACGGATGCACCGCGTTCCTGACGGTTCAATCGAGGTCATGCATGGTCAGCCATCACTGGACCTGCGAGGGGGATCCCGATGGCACCCACTGGCGCGTGTCCCTCGACAGCGACGGGCCCTTCTACCTGTCGTTCACCGATGCGGAATTTCGTTGGCTGCAATCGTGGGAACTTCGCAACGACATCGTGTCCACGATCGTCGAACCCGAAGACGATCCAGCCAGCATGACCGAGATGCTGGAAACCGGCAGCGATGCCATGGTGTTCACGATCCTGTCCGAAGGCCCCGGTGGGCGTCTTCGCCGGGATTACACCGGGTTTGACCGACTGACAGGCGAGGTCATCACCGTGGATGGCGAGCGGTTGGAGGTCACGGAATTCGCTTATCAATTCGACACGAGCCAGGGTGTCCGCCGTACCGAGGGCAACCAGTTCGTGCACCGTGACTGGCGCTTGTTCTTTGGCGGGTTGGAAACAACCACCGCCGCCAATGGAGACACCTTCGAAGGCAATTATTCCCCCATGCAGTTCGCCGAACCGGGCGAACGCGGGTTTTTGACCACCCAGCCGATCTATGATTGCGGCGAGATGATGAGCGCGGCCCCCTCAACACCTGTCTGGAGCGCGCGTCAATGATCGACGCCTACCGCAAGACCGGCCTGATCGACGGGCGCTGCCTGTGTGGCGACGTGACGATCCAGATCGACGGCCCCTACGTGGCCGGCGTCGGGGCCTGCCATTGCGGCATGTGCCAACGCTGGAACGGCATGATGTTCGGTGTCTTCACTGCCGAGGCCGGGGGGGTGGCGATCACGGGTGACGTGGCCCGCTACGCGGCCTCGGACTTTGCCGAACGTGCCTTTTGCCCGACTTGTGGCAGCCACCTTTGGATGCGGGATACGGTCGAACCCGGGTCCGACTATGAATTCATGCCCGGCCTGTTCCCGGCTGCGCGGGATTTCCCGCTTATTTCGGAAATATACATCGATCACGCGCCCGCCTACGCGGCGCTGGTTGGCGAACACCGCCGCGCCACACGCGCGGATTACGAAGCAAAGAACCTCTTTGTCGAAGGAGAGACCCAATGACGAAATTTGATGCTGACTGGGCCGCCGCAGAAGAGGCAAAGCGCAAGTGGATGGCCGAAAACGGTCTCTATTCCGAGGAAGATGAACATTCGTCCTGTGGTGTGGGCCTCGTCGTGGCCATCGACGGCAAGCCAAGCCGCAAGGTCGTGCAGAACGGCATCAACGCGCTGAAGGCCGTCTGGCACCGCGGGGCGGTCGACGCCGACGGCAAGACCGGCGATGGCGCTGGCATCCACGTTCAGATCCCGGTTCCGTTCTTCTACGATCAGGTCCTGCGCACCGGCCACACGCCGCGCAAGGATGAACTCATGGCCGTGGGCCAGGTGTTTTTGCCCCGCAACGATTTCGGTGCGCAGGAAACCTGCCGCACGATCGTGGAATCCGAAGTGCTTCGGATGGGCTATTACATCTACGGCTGGCGCCATGTGCCTGTCGACGTGTCCGTTCTGGGCGAAAAGGCCAACGCCACCCGCCCCGAGATCGAACAGATCATCATTTCCAATTCCAAGGGCGTGGACGAAGAGACTTTCGAGCGCGAACTATACGTGATCCGCCGCCGGATCGAAAAAGCCGCGGCGGCCGCGCAGGTTGGGCAACTCTACGTCTGTTCGCTCAGCTGCCGCAGCATGATCTACAAGGGCATGATGCTGGCCCAGGACGTCGCCGAGTTCTATCCCGACCTCAAGGATGACCGCTTTGAAAGCGCCTTCGCGATCTATCACCAGCGCTATTCCACCAACACCTTCCCGCAATGGTGGCTGGCGCAGCCGTTCCGGATGCTGGCTCATAACGGTGAGATCAACACGCTCAAGGGCAACATCAACTGGATGAAAAGCCACGAGATCCGACTTTCCAGTTCGTATTTCGGCGACATGGCCGAAGACATCAAACCGATCATCGCGCAGGGTGCGTCGGATTCCGCCGCGCTTGATGCCGTGTTCGAGGTTCTGGTGCGCGCCGGCCGCAACGCCCCCATGGCCAAGACCATGCTGGTGCCCGAGGCCTGGTCGCAGACCGCTGCGGAACTGCCCAAGGCGTGGGAAGACATGTATTCCTACTGCAATTCGGTCATGGAACCCTGGGACGGCCCGGCTGCCCTTGCGATGACCGATGGCCGCTGGGTTTGCGCGGGTCTCGACCGAAACGGTTTGCGCCCGATGCGCTATGTCGTGACCGGTGACGGCCTGCTGATCGCGGGTTCCGAGACCGGGATGGTTCCCGTCGACGAGGCGCGCGTGGTGGAAAAAGGCGCGCTTGGTCCGGGCCAGATGATCGCGGTCGACATGCAGGAGCAGAAACTGTTCCACGACACCGAAATCAAGGATGCGCTGGCTGCATCGCGCCCGTTCGGCGACTGGGTCGGCAAGATCACCGATCTCGAGACGGAAACCGGTGACGTGACCGAAACCGCCCTGTTCGACGGGGGCGAATTGCGCAAGCGGCAGGTTGCCGCCGGGTATTCGATCGAGGAACTGGAACAGATCCTGGCCCCCATGGCCGAAGACGCGAAAGAGGCGTTGGCCTCGATGGGAGATGATACCCCATCGGCGGTCTTGTCGTCGCAATACCGCCCGCTCAGCCACTATTTCCGCCAGAATTTCAGCCAGGTGACCAACCCGCCCATCGACAGCTTGCGCGAATACCGCGTGATGAGCCTGAAGACCCGGTTCGGCAACCTCAAGAACGTGCTGGATGAAGACAGCAGCCAGACCGAGATCCTGGTTCTCGACAGCCCCTTCGTGGGTAATGCCCAGTTCGACAAGATGGTGAGCTATTTCGGCGACAGTGTCGTGTCGATCGACTGCACCTTCCCGGCCGATGCCGAAGCGGGTGCGCTGCGCGAAGGTCTGGCACGGATTCGGGCCGCGGCCGAAGATGCGGTGCGGTCCGGTGCGGGCCACATCATCCTGACCGATCAGGCGCAAAGCGAATCTCGCGTCCAGATGCCGATGATCCTCGCCACGTCGGCCGTGCATTCGTGGCTGACCCGCAAGGGGCTGCGGACGTTCTGTTCGCTGAACGTGCGGTCGGCGGAATGTATCGACCCGCATTACTTTGCGGTGCTGGTGGGCTGCGGCGCGACGACCGTGAACGCCTACCTGGCGCAGGATTCTATTGCCGACCGTATCGACCGTGGCCTGATCGACGGCAACCTGACCGAGGCCGTGGCGCGCTACCGGGCTGCCATCGACGCGGGCCTGTTGAAAATCATGTCGAAGATGGGGATCAGTGTCATTTCCTCCTACCGCGGCGGCCTGAATTTCGAGGCTGTCGGCCTGAGCCGCGCGATGGTGGCGGAATACTTCCCCGGCATGCTGTCGCGGATTTCCGGCATCGGCGTGTCCGGCCTGCAAAAGAAGGTCGAAGAGGTCCATGCCAAGGGGTTCTTGCGTGGTGAAAGCGTGCTGCCCATCGGCGGGTTCTACAAGGCGCGGCGTTCGGGTGAAAAACACGCTTGGGAAGCGTCGACCATGCATATGCTGCAGCAGGCGTGCAACCGGTCGTCCTATACCTTGTGGAAGCAGTATTCCGAACAGATGCGGAGCAATCCGCCGATTCATCTGCGCGACCTGATGGATTTCAAACCGCTGGGCAAGGCCGTTCCGATCGAAGAGGTTGAATCCATCACCTCGATCCGCAAGCGGTTCGTGACGCCCGGCATGTCGCTCGGCGCGCTGTCGCCCGAGGCACACAAGACCCTGAACGTCGCCATGAACCGGATCGGGGCAAAGTCGGATTCGGGCGAGGGCGGCGAAGACCCGGCGCATTTCGTGCCGGAACCCAATGGCGACAACCCGTCCGCCAAGATCAAGCAGGTGGCCTCGGGGCGGTTCGGCGTGACGGCCGAATACCTGAACCATTGCGAAGAGCTCGAGATCAAGGTGGCCCAGGGCGCCAAGCCCGGCGAAGGCGGCCAATTGCCCGGCATGAAGGTCACCGAGCTGATCGCGCGGCTGCGCCATTCGACCAAGGGCGTGACGCTGATCTCGCCGCCGCCGCATCACGACATCTATTCGATCGAGGATCTGGCGCAGCTGATCTATGACCTGAAGCAGATCAACCCGCGCGCCAAGGTGACCGTGAAACTCGTCGCCTCCTCGGGCGTCGGCACCATCGCGGCGGGTGTGGCAAAGGCCAAGGCCGACGTGATCCTGATCTCGGGCCATAACGGCGGCACCGGGGCCTCGCCTGCCACGTCGATCAAATATGCCGGTCTGCCCTGGGAAATGGGCCTGACCGAAGCGCATCAGGTCCTGGCGATGAACAAGCTGCGCGACCGCGTGACGCTGCGCACCGATGGTGGCCTGCGCACGGGCCGTGACATCGTTATGGCAGCGATGATGGGGGCCGAGGAATACGGTATCGGCACCGCGGCCCTGATCGCGATGGGCTGCATCATGGTCCGCCAGTGCCAGTCCAACACCTGCCCTGTCGGTGTCTGCACGCAAGATGAAAGCCTGCGCGCGAAATTCACCGGCAATGCGGACAAGGTCGTGAACCTGATCACCTTCTATGCGCAGGAAGTGCGCGAGGTTCTGGCCTCGATCGGGGCGCGCAGCCTTGACGAGGTCATCGGGCGTGCGGATCTCTTGAGCCAGGTCAGCCGCGGCTCGGCGCATCTGGATGATCTGGACCTGAACCCGATGCTGATCACCGTCGATGGCGCGGACCGCATCGTCTATGACCGCCTGAAGCCGCGCAACGTGGTGCCGGACACGCTGGATGCGCAGATCGTGCGCGATGCCGCCCGGTTCCTGGAAGACGGCGAGAAGATGCAGTTGAGCTATGCCGTTCAGAACACGCTGCGCACCATCGGGACCCGCACGTCCAGCCACATCGTGCAGGCCTTTGGCATGCGCAACGCGCTGCAGCCCGATCACCTGACGGTCAAGCTTGAAGGATCGGCCGGGCAATCGCTGGGGGCCTTCGCGGCGCCGGGGCTGAAGCTGGAAGTGTCGGGCGATGCCAACGATTACGTCGGCAAGGGCCTGTCGGGCGGCATCATCGTGGTCAAGCCGGCTCAGGAAAGCCCGCTGAAGGCCTCGGACAACGTGATCATCGGCAACACTGTTCTTTACGGCGCGACGGATGGCTATCTGTTTGCGGCCGGCCGGGCCGGCGAACGGTTTGCCGTGCGCAATTCCGGTGCAAAGGTGGTGATCGAAGGCTGCGGATCGAACGGGTGTGAATACATGACCGGCGGTGTCGCGGTGATCCTCGGGCAGATCGGGGCGAACTTCGGTGCCGGCATGACCGGGGGCATGGCTTACCTGTATGATCCGAACGGCGAGGTTTCGATCAACATGAACTTCGAGACGCTGGTCACTTGCCCCGTGGCCGAAGGTCATTGGGAAGGCCAGTTGAAAGAGCTGATCGAAGCCCATGCCCGCGAGACCGGAAGCCGGAAGGCTGCCGATATCCTGCAGCATTGGGACCTGGAGAAAGGCAACTTCCTTCAGGTTTGTCCCAAGGAGATGCTCGACAAGCTGAGCCATCCGCTGGCGGTGCACGATCAGGCGGTGCCTGCGGAATAGGGGCGGGGTGCTCCCGCCCCGCGCGGCCTTTGGCCTGTGCGGGTTGGGCCCGGCGCCCGTGCTGTCGCACGGGCGCGGTCGGGACCCATCCATGCGGTTCGAACATGGAACTGGCCGCCGGACGCCTCCGGCGGCCATATTTTATGGATAAAGATACCTGGTGTCGTGCGGGCGGCTACGCGGTGACGAAGTCGGACCTTGCGTAGCCCTGGATATACAGAAGGGCCGTCAGGTCGCCGTGATTGATGGCATGGCGCGCCTCGGCCTGAACGGCGGGTTTGGCGTGAACGGCGACGCCCAGACCGGCAAGGTGCAGCATCCCGAGATCGTTGGCCCCGTCCCCGATGGCCAGCACGTCGTCCGGCGTGATGGCATGGGCCCGGGTGATATCCTTGAGCGCCTGAACCTTTGCGTCGCGCCCGAGGATCGGGGTTTTGACCTCGCCGGTCAGCTTGCCGTCCCGAGCCAGAAGCGTATTTGCCCGGTGTTCGTCAAAGCCGAGCCTTTGGGCGACGTCCCGGGAGAACGCGGTGAACCCGCCCGATACCAGCGCGGCGTAAGCCCCATGCGCCTTCATCGTCGCCACCAGCGTTGCGCCGCCCGGCATCATGGTGATCCGCCTGGCCAGGACGGCATCGATCGTCGTCTCGGGCAGCCCCTTGAGAAGACCGACGCGGGCGCGCAGGGCTTGTTCGAAATCCAGTTCGCCGTTCATGGCCTTCGCGGTGATCGTCCTGACACGGTCTCCGACCCCGGCCTCGTCGGCCAGTTCGTCGATGCATTCCTGCTGGATCATGGTCGAATCCATATCCGCCAACAGCAGGCGTTTGCGCCGGTTGGCGCTGGGTTGGGCCACAAGATCGACGCCTTCGGGCTGAAGGCTCGCGTGGACCTGCCCGAGGTTTCGGGGCAGTTTCGTCACTTCGAATTCCGCGGCGGAGTTCGGGTCGAGCCAGACTGCGTCGCCCCCGCCCATCGCATCGCGCAGCGCGCGGACAAGGGCGGGTTCGAGGATCATCGCGGGGTTCGTTATGAGGCTGATCGTGAACATCGGGTGGGCCTGACATGGAATTTCGGCGTCCGTAGACCATGTTCGGCGGTATCAATCCAGAGTTTTGGCGCTTGGCCCACCGGCAGGCACCACTATTGTGGTGCAGGACAGCAGAGGCGACGCCCGATGAAGATACATGAGATCCTTGTGGCACTGGTTGCGATCGTCGCCCTTTGCGCCGGGATGTGGGGGCTCGAGATGCCCCGGCAGGGGCTCGAGGTCCGGCACGACCGGGTTGGTCAGACCCCGGTGACGGTGATGCAGCGCCCGGGAGCCGAAGGCCCGGTCGTGGTGATTGCCCACGGCTTTGCCGGATCGCGGCAGTTGATGTCCGCCTGGCAGCTGACCTTGGCGCGCGCCGGGTATATGACCGTGAGCTTCGATTTCGAGGGGCATGGCCGCAACCCCGTTCCGATGTCGGGGGATGTCACCGAGATTGACGGCACGACCCGGCTGCTCATGGCAGAGACGGGGCGGGTGACGGACTATGCCGTGGGCTTGCCGGGTGCGGTGCCCGAGGTGGCGCTGATCGGGCATTCCATGGCCTCGGATGTGATCATCCGGCAGGGATTGGAGGATCCGCGGGTCGAAGCGATCGTTGCGATTTCCGTGTTCAGCCAGGCGGTGACCCGGGAAGTTCCGCAAAACCTCTTGATGATCAACGGTCAATGGGAGGGGATGCTGCGGGCCGAGGCGCAGCGGGTCATGGCCGAACTGGGCGCCCAGGAGGGAATGACCGTGGGCACCCCCGGCGACGGGTTTGCCCGGCGCGCGGTGGCGGCCCCGTTCGTGGAACATGTGAGCGTGTTGTATTCGCCCACCGGCCTGCGCGAAGCGGTGGCGTGGATCGATGCCAGCTTCGGCAGATACGGCGGCGCGCAGGCGGTGGTGCTTGGACCCTGGATCATCCTGGCCCTGTTCGGGGCAGTGCTGCTGGCCTTGCCGTTGTCGCGGCTTTTGCCGTCGGGCGCGCCGCCGTGGCATCCGGGTCGCTGGGCGTTCTGGGGGCTGGCGCTTGGGCCGGCGCTGGTCACCCCGCTGATCCTCAGCCTTTTCGACACCCGGTTCCTGCCGGTCCTGGTGGCCGATTACCTGTCTGTGCATCTTGCGCTTTACGGAGCGCTTGTGCTGATCGGGGCGGGGTGGGCCGGTGGATGGCCGCGGATGCAGGGATGGGTTTGGGGTGGTGCGCTTGCGCTGTTCGGCCTGGTCGTCTTTGGCGGGATCCTTGACCGCCATGTGGGCAGTTTCGTGCCGCATCCGGGGCGGGTGCCCGTCATGGCGGTGATCTTGCCCGGCGCGATCCTGGCGATGTTGGCCGATGCTGTCCTGACCGAGGCCTCGACCGCAACGTTGTGGCGGCGGATCGTTGTGCGGGGTGCATTCCTGGCCTCGCTCGGGGTGGCGGTTGCGCTGGATTTCGAACGGCTGTTCTTTCTGATCATCATCCTGCCCGTGATCCTGGCGTTTTACGCGAGCTACGGCATGATGGGCCGGTTCGTCGGTCGACGCACCGGATCGGTGGTTGCGATGGGTCTGGGTTTGGGGATCATCCTTGGCTGGGCCCTGGGCGTGACATTTCCGATGTTCGATCCCGGCGTGTGAACCGGGACATCGGGGGCTCTGCCCCCGCCCGTTCCGGGCTCCCCCGCCATATTTTCGGGATAAAGATGACGGGGTGGCGCGTCAGGGTGTGATCCAGCGCCCTGTCCAGCCGTCACTCGCCGTGAACAGGGCGCGTTGGTGCGGATCTGTCAGCCAAAGCGCGTCGATCTCGATCACGGTGCAGATGATTCGTGTGAACCGTGTTGCATCGGGCTCGTACGGGTCAGGGGTTGCGGGCATTCCCGGGGCCGGGCCGCCGTAGTTGGCCTGCGCCCCGGACGGCAGGCGCGCGAACAGATGTGGGTCGCCGGGTTCGATCCTGGCCACGGCGCGCAGGCGCAGTTGCAACCGGGGGTGCGGCAGCCAGATGTGGAGAGCGACACGCTGATCGCCGGCGATCTGGTCCACTTTGGGACTGTGTCGGTCGGTGTGAAATTCCAGCACCGACAGGGACCTGTCCACCCCCCGCAGCACGAGGGTTCGCAATTCGGGGCCGTCCGGCCCGATCGTGGCGAGTGTCGGGTGGCGTGCGGGATGGTCGCGATCGACAAGTCCACGGTTGAGATGGGCCCAAATCGTATCGAACATGCCGGATGGAGACGTGTCAGTCATATCCTGTCATCTCCAGATAGCCGCGCCCCTGGTGACTTCCGGAAAAGCGGATCGGCCCTTCCCAATAGGCAAAACTGACATCCATCCAGCTGTGGGCGTTGACCGGCGTGGTGGTGATATCGAGCCCCTGTTCGGGCAGTTCAACGCGCCAACCGGTCGGGATATCGCGGCCATCGACATCGGTTCGGGCAACGGGCGTCAGGCGCAGCGCCCCGTCGGGGTAAGAGATGGTGCTGCCATCGGGCGCGATCCACGTGGCGGAGGTATACACCGCCCCCGCCCTGTCACGCAGGCCGAAGCCCATCATCCGCGACCCGTCCGCGAACTGGAGAGAAAACCAGTCCCACCCGTCCTGGGTGTCGGACAGGGGTTGCGAAGACCATTCCCGGTCCAGCCACGCGGTGCCGGTGACGGGAACCGTCCCGCCGGGCAGGGTCAGGGTTCCGGTGACGGAATAGAAGGGCTGCGAATAGTAGTAGCTGGCCTGCCCCTCGGAGGATTTCACCGAATAGCCGGCCTCGCCGTGGAAAATGAGCGGGCCCTGCGCCGCGAGGCTCAGATCGTAGCTGAAATCCGGGCCGCGTGCCACAAGGTCGAGCGCCGACAGCGCATCGGCACCGGGTTCAGCGGTGGACGTCATCGCCCAATCGTCGATCCAGGCCTGAAACGGAGCGGCGGTGACGCCCGCCTGACCGATCCCGCCCCGGGCCAGCCGTTCGGCGCTGTAATGGGCGTTCGGCGTGGTCAGCCCGGCATGACCCATCCAGAGCTGCGGCGCGTCCCATCCCACGGCTGTCTCGGGCGCAAGGGCCGAACGGAACAGGGTCCATTGCACACCGTATTCGGCTCCGTCCGCGCCATCCAGCGTGGCGGTCAGATACCACCATTCGATCCGGTAATCCGGGTGTGGGCCATGATCGGCCGGGAATTCGAAGACTGCCGGGCGGCCGGGCACCGCAAATCCATCCGCCTGCGTGCCAAGGCCTGCAAAGCCCTGCGCGTGCACCGGACCGGCCAGTAGACTCAGAACCGAAAGAAAGAGCCTAACGTTCATGGGCAAAGACCTTGAGCAGGATTGCGGGTGGCGTCCGGGCCAGGCGCAGGGCGGGCAGTGCGGCCGCCAGCGTGCCCGCGATCAGCGCCAGCGCCAGGAGCGTCAACCAGTCGCCCGGAAAGATCTGCATCGGCAAACGCCAGCCGAATGCCTCCACGTTCACGATCGCCAACAGTACCCATGCCAGCATCAGGCCCACGGGCAGGGCTAACAGAAATGTCAGCGCCGCCAAGATCAGGCTACGCCACAGTTCAACCCGGGCCAGCCGCGCGCGGGTCAACCCGATGGCCCAGACCGGGGCCAGTTGCGGCAGACGCATGGCGGCAAGCGTCAGCAGGCTGGTCAGCAGGGCGAACCCGGCGACACCCAGCGTCAGGATGTTGAGCGCGCCGGTGATCCGAAAGGTCTGCTCGAAGATATCGAGCGAAAACCGCTTGATCTGGGTCTGATTCAAGACCCGGTCGGCGGGCAGGCCAAAGTCGTCGCGCAAGGCGCTGGCAAGGGCTGCGGCGTCATCTGGGGTCACGCGCAAGGCAAATCGCGTCACGGGGACGTCAGGAAACGTCCGTTGAAACAGGTCGATCCCGATAATCGCCTGACCTGAAGGGTTTCCGTAGTCGGAATAGATGCCGGCGACGGGAAGGGTCAGGCCGGGGGTGACGGTCAGGGGGGCGCCGAGGGCAAGTGCCTCGCGGCGGGCCAATTGTTCGTTGATCAGCACGGATTGTCCTGAATGGACCCTGTCCCACGCATCCGGAAGCGCCTGAAGCAAAGGCCAGTGGTCGCGGTACGTGGCGTGATCGGCCATGCCAAAGACCTCGGCCGGGGCGCCGGCGAGGGGGGTGTCGATGCTGACGATCGGAAGCGTCGCATCGGCCCTGTCGGCAAGAAAAGCGATCAGGCGCCCGGCCTCATCGGTTGATTGCGTGGTCACATACAACTCGGACGCCAGCCGCTGGTCGAGAAAGCCGATGAACGTCGCGCGGAAGGACCCCACCATCGTCGACACACCGATATTGGTGGCCAGCGCCAGGAGAAGCGCCATCAACGCCAGCGACAGGCCCGGCAATTGCTGGCGCGTGTCCGCGAACAGCCATTCGCCGAAAGCCGAATTTGCATGGCGGCTGGCCAGGCGCAGGATCACGCCAAGCACCGCCGGCAGTGCAAGTGCAGCCCCAAGCAGCAGGGCCGCCAGCGTGGCAAAGCCCGTCAAGAGGCTGCTGCCGAGGGTTGCAAACAAGACGGCTGCGCCGAAAAGGGCCAATGCCGCCACGGCCTGCGTGCGCATGGCGCGCGCGGATGCCTGCGCCCAGGCGCGCGGGTTGGCCGGCGCCAGCATGGGCAGACGCGCCATGCGCATCATCGCTTGCACACTGGCCAGCGCCGCCCCCGCCAGCGTCATCGCCAGACCAAAAGCCGCCCACAGGGGATCGAACCGCAGCGATCCAGTCAACTCGGCTCCGTAAAGCCCGCGCAGCGTACCGGCAACACCGGGCATCAGAGCGGCCGCTATGGCATAACCCAGGACAAGGCCCATGAGCCCCGAAATCAGGGCCAAACCCGCAATTTCGAGACTGAATGCCGCCAGCACAGTGCGCAGCGGCAGACCCAGCGCCCGCAAGGTACGTACCGTTGCGCGCCGTTGTTCAAAGGCCAGTCCGATGGCGGCGTGCACGATGAAAAGACCCACTGCAAACGCAAGCAGGCCAAAGGCCGTCAGGTTCAGGTGAAAGCTGTCGGTCAGGCGGCTGACGTCGCCTGCATTTTGCGGGACGGTCAGGGCCAGATCGGTCGCGTTGGCCAAAGGGGGCAGGCCCGCCGGCTGCTCGGTCGCGACCAGAAGGTACGAGGCATCGGTTTGCCCCAGCAGGCGCGCGGCGGTCGAGATATCGGTGATCGCCGCGGCGGGCGGCACATCCTCGCTCAGCCGGATCGGGGGCAGGTCGCCGGGAAGGGGGCCATTGGCGGTCTGCGCACTCATCAAGAGCAGCCCCGGAGCGGTGAAAAACTCGACCAGGTCCAGATCTCCGCCCGCGATCGCCGGGGTCTCCGCCTGGGGCGGAGCGGTCAGGACGTCAATTCCCAACAGGCGCAGACGGGCACCGTCCCGGCGCAACTCGCCCGATATCACGGGCGACACCATGTACCCCGCGCGTCTAAGCGCGATGTAGTCGGCCATCGGAACGGGCCGCCCATCGGGCCGCTCCAGACGGCTGAGCTGATCCTGGCCAAGAGTTGCCGCCGCCCTGTCATACGAGGCGCGCGCCTCTGCGTTGATGGCTTGCACCCCGGACCACAACGCGGTCGCCAGCGCCAGCCCCGCAAGCAGCGTCAGCAGTTGGCCGGGATGTCGCCGCCAATAGGACAACAGGGTCGAAAGCGCCAGCCAGAGCATCTCAACCGGTCCCCGGCGGGGCCGCCAGAAGCCCCCGCGACAAATGCAACCTGCGGTCAAGCCGCGCCGCAAGGCGGCTGGAATGCGTGACCATCATCAGCGCGGCGCCCGTATCGCCCACAAGGTCCAGCAAAAGGTCCAGAACCGCGTCGCCGGTGGCTTCATCAAGGTTGCCCGTCGGCTCATCCGCAAGGATCAGATCGGGCCGTCCGGCCAGGGCGCGGGCAATGGCCACGCGCTGTTGCTGCCCGCCGGAAAGGGTTTCGGGATAGCGATGCCGCAGATCCCACAGGCCAAGGCGGCGGGTCAGGTCAGCGGCGTGGTCAACATCATGCCGTCCTGCCAGGCGTGCCTGAAACGCGATGTTCTGCGTCACGGTCAGGGATGGGATCAGGTTGAATTGCTGAAACACAAGGCCGATCCGATCCCGGCGAACCTTGGCGCGGGCCGAATCGTCCAGCGTGCCGATATCCTGCCCGGCGATCCGCACATGGCCGCCATCCGGCGTGTCCAGACCGGCCGCAAGATGCATCAGCGTGCTTTTGCCCGACCCGCTTTCGCCGGTCAGGGCCAACGATTGACCCGACTCCAGCGTCAGCGACAGCCCACGCAGCACCTCGACCGGGCTATCTTCGCCCGTGAAGCGTTTCGTGATCTCGTCAATTTCAAGCAGCGCCGTCATACCCGCCTACCTAGCAGGGCCGCGCCGCATAAAAAGGCCCCTGCGCTCACCTGAAGCGGATTGGCAGGGAAAATCCGTAGCTGGCATCGGTCAGACCTTCGGGCGCCTCGGGAAAGCGACCGGCACGTTGTACCGCGGTCACCGCTGCCCGATCCAGCGCCGGATTGCCCGAGGATTGCGAGACCGAAACGCCTGCCAGCTGCCCCGTGCGCGCGATGCGCAGGGCCAGGACCACCTGGCCCGCACCTTGCACCTGGGGGCGGGCCCTTTCGATACGCGCCAGAATGCGCCCCCCCCACTGCGACATGAGACTTTGCTGAGCACCCGGGCTCGGCGCCGGGGCGGCGACGGATTGCGCCGGGGCGCCCCCCAGCGACGCGCCGCCGCCGGACCCCGATGCCACCCGTGCGGCGCTGGCCTGCGACGGGGCTGCGCGCGCTGGCCGCACCATCGGTCGGGGGGACGTGTCGCGGGCCAGGGTTTCGGGCGCGGGCGGTGCGCTCCTGTCAAAGGCCGGTGCCGCCGGAACCGGGGGGGCCGTCAGCACAGGCGGGGCTGAGCGGACGAGTACCTGATCGCGTCCCGAACCGGCGGTCGTATCGTTTACCGTCGGTTGCGGTAGACCAGGCGTCACCGGGGCGGTCCGCACCACGGGAAACGGGACCACCGCAGGGCTGCCATGCTCGATCTGCGGCAAGGGGCTTGCGGTCTGCCTCGCCGGCGCCACGGGCCGTGACAGGCTCGAAACCGCTGTTTCGGCACTGATCCGAACATCCACGGCGTCTTCTGCCAGTGGCATCGGCAAGGGCGTTGGAACAGCAGTTGCGGGCGCCCGGGTCCAGTGGTCGACCAGGGCTGCGACCTGATCGGGCGCTGCCGTCAGGGTCACCCGGTCTGCGCCGCCCGCGCCCTGGCCTTGGGGGCCGCCCGTCATGCCCTGGTCAAAGCCGATCATCACCCCGGCATGAACCACCGTCGACAGGCCCAGAAAGGCGAGTATTTCAGCGCCGCGCCTCATGGGTGCACCGTCACGATCAGAATGTCGGTTATGCCGACCTCGGCCAGGTTCGGCAGAAGTGTCGCCAATTCGGCGGCCGGGTAGGCGGCATCTGCCTGAATGGGCAGCGGCCCATCCGGCGGATCGGTGGCCAGGGCCTCGAACACGGCCTGCCCGCGCACCGTGCCAAGTGCCATCGCGCCATCGGCGGAGATATACAGCGTTCCGGCCCGTGGCTCGGCCGGGTCGGCCTCGGCCTCTGGCGGCGTGATCTCGAACGGGGCGGGCGGGGTCAGGCTGGCCGTCATCAGAAAAAAGATGAGCAGCAAGAACACCACGTTGATCATCGGAACGATGGACCGATCCTGATTGCCGCGCGGCCGGGTTTGCACGCCGAAATTCATGGCGCCACCAAGGTCAGGTTGGTCAGGCCGCCAGCTTGTAACAGGGTCATGACATCCAACAGACGTTGCATATCGGCGCCTTGCACGGGGCGCAGCAACACCAGGTCGGCCCCGGGTTGCACCAGCTCCGACAGGGACAACACAAGGGTTTCCGGTGCTTCAACACGCCCGTTCAGCAAGATATCATGCGGCCCGATCTGGAGCAGACGGGGCGGGCCGGACCATGCGGTTTCACCCCCGGTCGCGATGGTCAGGGGCAGCGCACCCTCTTGTCCGAACCGGGCCGCAAGCATGAAGAACACCAGCAGCAAGAATACCACGTCGATCATCGGCGTCAGGCTTGGCCGCCGTCGCGGGCGCGGATTGGCAAAGCGAAAGCTCACCTGCGCGGCCCCCCGCGCGTGAAGATCCGTGTCGCGTCGTCTTCCATCTCGCCCTGGAGCCGGTCCGCGATGCTGTCGAACCATGTCAGCGCCATCGAGGCGGGGATTGCCACGGCCATCCCTGCGGCGGTGGTCAAGAGTGCCTCCCATATGCCGCCTGCCAGCGTGGCGGGATCGGCGCGCACCCCGGCCTCCTGCAGCGCCTGGAAGGCCGCGATCATGCCCAAGACCGTGCCCAACAGGCCCAAAAGCGGTGCAATCGTCACGATCAGGTCCAGCGGACGCAGCCCCGTGCGCAACTCCGCCAGCAATCCGCGCGCAATCCGGGTCGTGTCTTCGCGGGCGGCCTCGGCCGGCAGGCCTGGATCGCGAAACGCCGTCATCGCGGCATGTGCCAACCGGGCGCGGATCGAACGGCGGGCGGCCAGCCGCGCAAGGGCGCCCTCGGCATCGCCCGTCTGCCACAAACCGATGGCCTCTTGCGTGGCGCGGCCACCCGACCACGCCCCGAGCCCGGTCAGGCGATAGACCTTCCACAAGATCAGGCCAAAGGTGATGACCGACAGCGCCGCAATCGCCCAGATGACCGGGCCGCCGCGGGTCAGAAGATCGGGAAATTCGGTCATGTCAGGGCCTCCGCTTGCATCGTCTCACGCCTTGAACTCGGTTTCCATCCAGTGCCGCGCACCCGACGTGACCGCCTGATACGTCGCCCGTCCGATGGCTTCGCCCACCTCGGTATGCAGTCCCGCATATTGCAGATCACCGGGCGGGCAGGCGATCACGATGCAATCCGTTCCAGTTCCGGTGGCGCGTCCCGTCGGCAGGTCTAGCCGGGCTTCCATCACGGCCGCCGTGCGGGCCTGGGCGGCGATGCTCAACGCTTCGATCTGGGCCGCTTCGCTCAACGGGGCATCTGTAACCGTCAAGAGGTTGATGGTGCCGGGTTCCCTCCGCTCGAGCGGCAATCGATGCCCGACCCGTTCCGCATTCGACAGGCCGACCGTGGCAAGGCACGAGGCTTGAAAACGACCCGAAACTGCATGATCGAGCCTGAAATGACGTAAATCCCGCGAGGTCAGCATACCGACCGCCTGCATGTCGCCCCGATCTGTCAAAGCGTCCGCCAGCCAGGTGATGGCATCGAAATCCCTGGTCAGGTCGGCATTGCGCACTTCGCGCCAGATGACTGTGTCGGTGGTGACAAAGCCCGGCCGATGGGGTGCCCATGACAGGCATCGCATGGGGGCGGGCAACCGTGCGGTCAGCCAGGGTTGATCAAGCGCCATCTCGATCATCTGAGCACCCGGAGCGGTTGAAAGATCATCCCGTCGGCCGTTTGCGCCAGATGCGCCGAAATGCCAAAGACCTGCGCAAGGTTTTCGGCGGTCAGCACCTCGGCCGGGGGGCCATCCGCGTGGATCCGGCCCTGGTGCAACAGAATCAGCCGGGTGCAATGACGCGCGGCCAGCCCCAGGTCATGCAAGGACACCAAGAGACCCTTGCCCGAGGCCGCCAGCGCGGAAAACGCCTCCATCGTGGCGATCTGGTGACCGGGATCCAACCCGGCAATCGGTTCGTCGGCAAGGATCAGGGGCGTGTCCTGCGCCAGGGCGCGCGCGATGACGACCCGCGCCTGCTCCCCGCCTGACAGCGCGGTCGCGGCGCGCGCCTCGAACCCCGTCAATCCCATGACGGCCAGCGCATCCGCAACCGCGGCGCGGTCACGATCGCCGGGCCGCTGACCGGCGGCCAGATGCGGGACCCTGCCAAGCATGACAAGCGTTTCGACCGAAACCGGCCAGGCGATATCGCGTTGCTGGGGCAGCCAGGCGGCCTGTCGGGCCCGGTCCTTCACCGGGATATCCGCCAGCGACGTGGTGCCGGAATACGGCATCAGGCCCAGAACAGCCCGCATCAGGGTCGTTTTTCCGGCGCCGTTGGGGCCGATCAAGCCCACCAGCTCTCCCGCGGCCATGGAAAAACTCGCACGGTCGACCACCGGGCATGGGCCGCGATGCACGGTCAGGTCGGCCAAGGACAACAAGGTCACGGAAGCGCCCTCCGCGTCTTGTAGATCAGGTGCAGGAACAAGGGCGCGCCGACGATGGCCATGACAACGCCCAGTTTCAGATCCCTGTCAGGCAAGATCAGGCGCACCGCGATATCTGCCAGCAAAACCATGGCCGCCCCGCCAAGCGCAGAGGCCGGCAACAAAAGACCCGGACGCGCGCCCACCAAGGGGCGCAGTAGATGCGGCACGACCAGCCCGACAAAGCCGATGGCCCCCGCAACGGCAGTCGCCGCCCCGACGCTGGCCGCGACACCCACCACCAGTTGCAGGCGCAGACGATCCAGCCGGATGCCAAGGGCTGCGGCGGCATCCTCCCCCAGCGTCAGCGCATCAAGTCCCCGCCCGATCCCCGCCAGCAACGCCCAACCCGCCAGCATCAGCGGCAGCGCGATCCAGACATGGGTGAACGACCTGTCCGCAAGCGACCCCAGCATCCAGAACACGGTTTCAGACACCGCAAAGGGATTTGGCGACAGGTTCAGCGCCAGAGAGGTCAGCGCCCCTGCAAGCGCGGAAATGGCGATCCCCGCAAGGATCAGGGTCAACGACCCGCCGCGCGGACCGGCCAGCAACAAGATCATGAACACCGCAATCAGGGCACCCACCAGAGCCGCCAGCGGCAGGGCCAGCGCGAAACCGGCGGCAAACCCGGTCTGAAGCGCGATGACGGCCCCCAAGGCGGCCGACCCCGACACGCCGATCAACCCCGGTTCGGCCAGCGGATTGCGCAGATACCCCTGCAGCGCGGCGCCCGACAGGCCCAGAGACACGCCCACCATCACGGCAAGTATCGCACGCGGCAGGCGGATTTCCCGCATCACCAGGGTCACCGCCTCGCCCCGCCCTGAAATCAGCGCATTCAGGCTTTCGCCCACGCCGAACCCGGCCGGTCCGATCAAGAGCGACAGCATGAACAGACCCGCAACAGCGGCAAAGAGCAGGGGAAACAGCACACGCGGGGTCATTGCGCGGCCTCCATTTCGATACGGGTCTGCGCCAGTGCGTGCATTGCACGGATCACATGCGGCGTGCCGCAGATCCAGTCGGGGCCGCTGACATGTCCCGCGCCCGCCGCGATCAGGGTCGCAAGGGCGGGGTGGCTCAGGATATCCTCGGATCGTGACGCGCCAGGATACAGGTTTGACCGGATCACCAACGCCGGGTCGGCTACGATCAGCAATTCCAGCGCCAACCGCCCCGACGCGCTGCGCGCCAATTCATCGGAGATGTGACGGAACCCCGCGGTGGTCAGGATCTCGTGGCTGAGCGTGCCGGTGCCGAGCGTGTAGCCATTGGGATAATAGAACGCCGCGCGCGGGCCGTCTTGCGCGGGGTCGAAGGCGGCCAGATCCGTCTCGAACTGCCCGATCAGGGCCTGCGCCCTGGCGTCCTGCCCCAAAAGCGCGCCCATCTCGGCCAACCGTTCGGGGACCTCATGCAGGGATTGCACGATATCGAGCTGTTCGACCCGCACCCCCAGGCGCCGCAACATCGAGATCGTGGCAGGATCCGAATAGATGCCCGCCACCACCAGATCGGGGTTCAGCAGATAAATCTCCTCGGCCCCGCCGTAGTTCCTGCCATGGGCCAGCGCCTCCTGCGCCATGGGTGAGGTGTTGGGATCGGCGGCAAGGTCGCTGACCGACACAAGTTGCCCCGGAGAGGCCAGCAACATGGCCAGTTGATCGGTGCACAGGTTCATCGATACAACCCGTTGCGGCGCATCAGCCCAAGCGGATGTGGCGGCAAGCACAAGGCCCACCGCCCCAAGGGCACCCGAAAGGCGCCTAGAACCGCGCGCGAATGCCAATATAGGCCGCCCTGTCACTGGTGCCGTAGCCGCGCACCGTCTGATAGTCCTCGTTCAGCAGGTTTTCGATCCTCAGGTACAATTCCGCCCCATCCGACAAGGCATATCCGATCGTGGCATCCATGGTGGTGTAGTCATCGCCGACCCGAGACGCGCTATCCATGATGTCCGCGACGGTCCGCACGGTCGCAGAGGCCGTCCAGTCCGGCGCAAGGGTAGCGTCCAGTCCGATAGCGAGATCGTGTCGGGGCACCCGGCTGACACGCGAATTGTCGGCCTGGCGCGCGTCGGTATACGTATATGCCGCCGACAAGGTCGCCGCCTGGCTGATCGGCACGGAGGCGGACAGTTCGACACCCTGAAATGTCGATACGCCGGATATGTTCGCGTAGGTGGCGCTCGAGATGCACTCAAAGCTCATAGGGTCCCGGGCGCAATCCTGGTAGGTGATGAAATTATCGATCTCGAGACGGAAAACCGTCGCCGACATCATCGCCTCGTTCCCGAAGTCAAGATCCGCCCCAAGTTCGAAACTGACGCTTTCCTCGGGCGTCAGATCGGGATTGCCGAAAAAGAACTGGCCGTTGCCGATCGGAAACGTGCCGTACAACTCGCTCAGGGACGGCGACCGGTATCCGGTCGCGACGGCGCCCCGGAACGTCACGATGTCGTTTGGCCGATAGGAATAGGCCAATCTCCAGGTGCTGATATCTCCGAACGCGGAATTCGTTTCATGACGGGCGCTTGCAAACAGGTCCAGGTCAGGGGACGCCGCGAAAATGGCCTCGGCGAATGCGCCCGCGGTTTCAATGCTGCGCGAGCCACCGATCAGGCCGGTGAACGTGGCCTGTTCCCTTTGCCAATCCATCCCGAAGCTCAACTGGGTTTCCCCGAAATCCGCCGTCGCCAGGTATTGGAGCGTCGTCCGCTCTCCGTCGAAGTCGGACTCGAACGGCGAACTGAACGGCGATTGCACGGTTTCCGAAGCCAGCCCGCGCCGGGTCTGGAGATATGTCCCGGTCACGGAATGCGACCAGTTCAACGACTCGTATTCCGCGAATACCCTAAACCCCGTGGTGTCCAGTTCGCTGGTCTCGTCGCCGGGCGTTCCATCGCCCGGTGCGCTCCCGACGAATTCATCGAATTCCCCGTCGCTTGTTTCATAGAACGCGTTGGCCCCGACGGTGAAATTCGGCGACACCTCGTAGATCAAACCGAAACTGGTCCTGGTGCTTTGCGACGAATCGCTTTCCGTGTTGCCGGCGTTTTCCTCTGCGGCCGAGAAACCATCGGTCTGCATGTGGGACAGCCCGAAACTCAAGGTCAGCGGACCAGTGCGTTGGGTGTAACCGTACTCCGTGGAAAATGTCCCGTAGCTGCCCGCCTCGACCGATGCGGTCTGCGTCGTGCCTTCGGGTTCGTCCGTGCCCGCAACCGTGGTGACCGAAATCACACCGGCGACGGCGCTGCCGCCGTAAACGGCCGATTGCGATCCCCGCAGGATTTCGACGCGACGCAGCGTGCCGGTGGTGAGCGACCCGAAGCCGGAGAATTGTCCATTGGTGCTGGTGGGGTCATTCACCTGGATGCCATCCACGTAGACGCCCACAAAGCTTTGGTTTGCGCCCCGGATCCGCACATTGGTGGTTGATCCCGCCGGTCCGTTTCGCGTGACCGACAGGCCCGGCAAGGTGGCGAGGTAATCCGACAACTGGATCTCGCCCGCCTGGCGGAGCTCGTCTTCGGTCAACACCTCGATGCTGACGCCGGTGCGGCCTGCCTCCATCGCGGTCAGACCGGCGGAAAAGATGATTTCGTCGAGTTGAAAGACGGTATCCTGCGCAAGGGCCGTGCCTGGCAGAGCCAGGGCCATCGCCGCCGCCGCGGTCAGCTGTTTCATGTGGATATACCCCTCTGAGGCCGCACGGATCACGCGCGTCTGCTGGATTTGAGGTTCTTGAGGGGGCACGCGGACCTCCTGCCGAACGGTGAAAGAGTGCCACCACACCGGAAGGTCCGTTGCCCATTGCGCCCTCCGCGCCCTGGACAGGGTGATCACCTCGGCAGGTCTCCTGACTTCGCGGGTCGATGCGTGGCTCGGGCCTTCCCGGGTTGGTCCCAGTGGCATGTGCCGAACACGCTCGCCGCTTACAGTTGCGGGGGCAGTCACGGATTTTCACCGCATTCCCTATTCACCGGTTGGATTTTGCCAGCCGGACCGAAGTGCATTCTGTGTAGGCGGGTGACGGGTGACTGACAAGGCCGATGGCGACACGATAGCGCCTGAATGCGAAGTCGCGGCCTGAAAGGGCGGGCGCCCGTCCGGGCCATCGAGGCCCATCCGGGCGCGTCCGGCCCCATGGGCCGGGGCGCGTGCGGCGACGGGGGTGTCGAGTCTGCGCCGGGGTGCGCCGGACGAGAGCGCGGATGCCTCCGGCGGCCATATTTTTCAGGATAAAGATACCTGGATCAGGGTGTCGGACCCCAGCCGCCACCGCCCGGGGTCAACATGTCGATGGCGTCGCCGGGGGCGAGGTCGATCTCTGCATTGCCGGCCAGGCGTTCGCGCGCGCCATCGCAGCGGATCACCCAGTTTTCCCCGACCGCGCCATCGCCGCCGCCCGAGCCACCCGGAACCGGAACCTTGCGGTGCGAGGTGAGCGTGGTGACGGTCACCGGGGTCAGGAACCGAAGCGTCCGGTGCATGCCTTCGCCGCCGCGCCACTGGCCCTGCCCGCCGGAGCCGGACCTGATCGACATGCGGTCCACCCGGACCGGAAAGCGGGTTTCCAGAACTTCCGGGTCGGTTGCCCGGGTGTTGGTCATGTGGACCTGGACCGAGCTTGCGCCATCGAATCCCGGCCCCGCACCCGCGCCGCCGGCGATGGTTTCGTAATTCTGGAAGCGGTCATTGCCCCAGATGAAGTTGTTCATCGTGCCCTGACTGCCCGCGATCACGCCAAGCGCCCCGAACAGGCAATCGGCGATGGCCTGGCTGACCTCGGTATTGCCGGCGATCACGGCGGCGGGGCTGACCGGATTGATCATCGAAGCCTCGGGCAGGATGATCTTGAGCGGTTTCAGGCACCCTTCGTTGAGAGGGATGTCCCGCCCCACGAGCGTGCGGAAGACATAGAGCACGACCGCCGTCGCGATGGCCCTGGGTGCGTTGTAGTTGCCCGGATGCTGAGGCGAGGTGCCGGTGAAATCGATCGTTGCGGCACCTTGTGGCCGATCGACGGTGATCTTCACCGCGATCTGGCTGCCGTCATCCAGCGGATAGATGTTTTCGCTGTCGGTGAGCGATCCGATGACCTTGCGGACGGAAGCTTCGGCATTGTCCTGAACGTGACGCATATAGGCGAGAACCGTGTCCAACCCGAAGCTATCGACCATGTTCCGCACTTCGCGGATCCCGGTTTCATTGGCTGCGACCTGTGCTTCGAGGTCGGCCATGTTCTGATCGATGTTGCGGCAGGGATAGGGGCCGGAGGCAAGGAGGTCGCGGGTTTCGCGGGCGCGCAGCGTGCCACCGGCGACCAGTTTGAAATTGTCGATGACGACGCCTTCTTCCTGTATCCGGGTCGAATCCGGCGGAGCGGATCCGGGCGTGCGACCGCCGATATCGGCGTGATGCCCGCGCGAGCCGACCCAGAACAGGATCCGGTCGCCGAGCCGGTCGAAAACCGGGGTGATCACGGTGACGTCGGGCAGATGGGTGCCGCCATTGAACGGCGCGTTCAGCATGAAGGCATCGCCGGGCGCGATATGGCCTGCATTCAGCCGCGCCACCGTGCGCACGGCATCGGACATGGAGCCCAGATGCACCGGCACATGGGGCGCATTGGCCACCAGGTTCCCCGCTGTGTCGAACAGCGCACAAGAGAAATCGAGCCGTTCCTTGATGTTCACCGAATAGGCCGTGTTGGCCAGTGTCGCCCCCATCTGTTCGGCAATGTTCATGAAGAGGTTGTTGAAGACCTCGAGCATCACCGGATCGGCCTGCGTGCCCAACGCCTGTTCGCCGGGCTTTGCCTCGACCCGGTCGAGGATCAGGTTGCCAAGACTGTCCATGCGACCCTGCCAGCCGGGTTCGATCATGTTGGTGCCGGTGGGTTCGGCAACGATGGCAGGGCCGCTGATGATGGCGCCGGCAGGCAATTCGGCCCGGTCATAAAGCGGGGTGCGATGATCGCGCCCGCCAAGGTGCACCGTGATGCAATCGATCGGCGCGGGTGTCGGTCCGATCACGGGGGCGGGGGCTTCGGGGGCGTCGGTTTCGCCGATGGCCTCGACCTCGAGCATTTCGAAGACCAGCCGTCGTTCGGGCGACGAGAAACCGTACCGGGCCTTGTGGGCGGCGTCGAATGCGGCGGTCAGATCCTCTGCGGGGCCAAAAGGGACGGCCAGCGACTGGTGGGCGCCGTCATAGCGCAGATGGGCACGGCGTTCGATCCGGATACGGTCGGCCGGAATGCCCTGGGACAGGACCTCGCCATAGGCGTCCTTTTCCATGACAGACAGTCTCTGTTGTGCAGGTTCGAGCCTGTCCAGGCCTGCATCGTACTGCGCCTCACGGATGGCGCGGATATCGGCAAGGCCCATGCCATACGCCGACAGGACCCCGGCATAGGGGTGGATCAAGACCGTGGTCATGCCCAGTGCATCGGCCACGAGGCAGGCATGCTGCCCGCCCGCGCCGCCAAAGCTGGCCAGGGCATAGCGGGTCACGTCATAGCCACGCTGGACGCTGATCTTCTTGATCGCGTTGGCCATGTTTTCGACGGCGATGCGAAGGAACCCCTCGGCGACCTCTTGCGGGCTCCGGCCGTCGCCGATGTCGTTTGCAAGGTCCGCAAACTTCGCCCGCACGACCTCGGGGTTCAGCGGCTGATCCGCGTCCGGGCCGAAAACGGTCGGGAAATGCGCCGGATGCAGCTTGCCCAGCATGACGTTGCAATCCGTGACGGTCAGCGGCCCACCCTTGCGGTAGCAGGCCGGGCCGGGATCGGCGCCGGCGCTTTCGGGCCCGACCTGAAACCGGCCTTCGCGGTAGCTCAGGATCGACCCGCCGCCGGCTGCGACCGTGTGGATATGCATCATCGGGGCGCGCATGCGCACGCCTGCGACTTCGGTCTCGAAGCTGCGTTCGTAGGTGCCCGCGAAATGGCAGACATCGGTCGAGGTCCCGCCCATGTCAAAGCCGATCAGCTTGTCAAATCCGGCGGCCTGCCCGGTGCGGACCATGCCCACGACACCGCCCGCAGGGCCCGACAGGATCGCGTCACGCCCCTGAAACAGGCGGGCGTCGGTCAATCCGCCATTGGATTGCATGAAATAGAGCCGCTCGCAGCCGCCCTGACCCAGGTCCAGCGCATCGGCCACCTGGTCCACGTAGCGACGCAGGATCGGGGAAAGGTAGGCGTCCACCACGGCCGTATCGCCGCGCGCAACCAGTTTGATCAGCGGCGATGCCGTGTGGGATGGCGTGATCTGGGTGAATCCGACCTCGGCCGCGATCTGGGCGGCGCGGGCTTCGTGGGCGGGGTTCAGATAGCTGTGCAGAAAGGCAATGGTGACGGCGCGCAGGCCGCTGGCATGGGCGGTTTGCAGCGCGCGGCGTGTCGCGACTTCATCCAGCCCGGTCAGGACCGAACCGGAAGCATCAAGCCGTTCGGGTATCTCGGCCACGCGGGAATACAACAATTCCGGCAGCTTGATTTCGAGGTCGAACAATCGCGGGCGCGCCTGCGTCCCGATCCGCAACAGGTCGCCGAAGCCTTGGGTGATCAGCAGCAGGACCGGCGTGCCCGTGCGTTCCAGCAGCGCATTGGTGGCGACCGTGGTGCCCATCTTGACGGCTTCGATGGTGTCTGGACTGTCGCCCATCAGGCGGCGGATGCCTTCGACGGCGGCGTCGGCATATTGCGCCGGATCTTCGCTGAGCAGCTTGGTCGTGACCAGCGCACCGTCAGGCGTCAGGCCCACGAGGTCGGTGAACGTGCCGCCACGATCGACCCAGAATTGCCACTTGCCCATTGCATCCCCCGTGCTCTGCGGCCTTTGCTAACAGTCGAAGGTTTGCATGGCCAGAGGACGTACAGATGCGGATCACGGACTGGGACGACGCATATGCCAATGGGGCCTATATCCCCGACACGGACAGGCTGATGGCCGCCTGGCTCAGCCGATCCGAGGCATTGCGAAAGGCCGAGGCGTCGGTCGTCCTGCGCTACGGCGACCGCGACCGGAACCATGTCGATCTATACCGTCCGGCCGGGACTCCCAGGGGCCTGATCTTTTACGTGCATGGCGGATACTGGCACCTTTCCTCCGGGCGCGAGCAGGCCTTTCTGGCCGCCGGTGGCCTGGCGCGGGGATTTGCCGTGGCGATGGTGAGCTATACGCTTGCCCCCGACATCCGCGTGTCCGGCATCACGGCCGAGGTCGCGCGTGCCTTGCATAGGGCAGCGGCCGAGATCGCTGGCCCGATCTACCTGACCGGGCATTCAGCGGGTGGGCACCTGGCGTCGCGGATGATGTGCGAGGGTGTTCTGGGCGCCGAACTGGTGGCCCGGATCGCGCATGTTGTCTCGATCTCTGGCGTGCATGATCTGCGGCCGTTGCTGAACACCACGATGAACGAGATTCTGCGCCTGGATACGGCCGAGGCCGTCGCTGAAAGCCCGGCTTTGCAGCGCCCCGTGAACGCCGCACGCATCACCTGCGTCGTGGGCAGCGCGGAGCGGCCGGAATTTCTGCGGCAGAACGATCTGCTGGCCAATATCTGGACGGGACTTGGTGCCGATACGGCCGCCGTACATCTTTCGGGCTTGCATCATTTCAACGTCATCGACGGCCTTGCCGAACCGGACAGCGCGTTGATGCGGTTGTTCGTGGATCACATGGTCTCGTAAAGACCGTTGATGGTGGTGCGCAGATTGACCCGATCCTCCGGGCCCAGATCGCGCAGCATCGACGTTTCGATTTCGCGCGCTGCGAATTTCAGGCGCGTAACCTCAAGATCACCCCGATCACTCAACCGAACGACCAGGCGCCTGCGATCGCCCTTGTCGCGGATGACCGAGATCAGGTTCAGGTCTTCAAGCCGTCGTTGTGCGCGGCTGACGCGGGCGGCATCCATATCCGTGAGGGCGCACAGGTCCTGCGATGAACAGGGTTGATGCGCGGACAATGCCATGACGATGCGCCATTCGGGCAATTGCAGCCCGGCCTCGTCGATGATGCGCTCAAAAGCGCGGGTCGCAACGACCGACATCTGAAACGGCAGAAAATCGGTAAGGTCGAACTGAAGGGATTTAGCCTGATCTTTCACGGGTCCAGAAATCGCGTCGTTGAGTTTCCATAGGTCAAGACATTAATGCGGGCGCTGACAAGAGCGCAAGAAAATTGTAAACAAAACTGGACAGAATATTTTACAGCACTATTATTAAACGGTTTTGCGGCTGAAGAACGTGTCAACCTTACTTGTCACTTAAGGATTGCACAGGTTTACGATCGGAAACCTGTTCCAGAATCTTTCGGCCATTTGCGACTATCCCACATCATTTTCCGTCTTGCCGGTCCTGCTGCGCGGGCATAAACGCAGCGGCGGGACACCCCTCCCCAACGAGGGGCGAATATCTGAGAGGATATCAGATCATGATACCGACGAACCCGGCAGCGCGCCCGGATACCCTTCGCCCGTCTGCACGACCGGCAAACCCGCGTTTTTCCTCTGGCCCTTGCGCCAAACCCCCCACATGGACGCTCGATCAGCTTGGCGATGCTGCGCTTGGCCGCTCGCATCGCGCAGGTGTCGGCAAGGCCAAGCTCAAGGCCGCCATCGACCGCACGGCCGGTATTCTTGGCGTGCCCGAAGGCTACAAGGTCGGCATCGTGCCGGCCTCTGACACCGGCGCCGTCGAAATGGCGATGTGGTCGCTGCTGGGTGCACGGCCCTGCACCATGCTGTCTTGGGAAAGCTTTGGTGCCGGCTGGGTGACGGATGTTGTCAAACAGCTCAAGCTCGACGCCGAGGTGAAGACCGCCGACTATGGCCGGATCGTAGATCTGGCGACAGTCGATTTCGACACCGACGTGGTGTTCACCTGGAATGGCACCACCTCCGGCGTGCGCCTGCCCGATGGCAATGCCATCCCTGCGGACCGCGCCGGCCTCACCATCTGTGACGCGACCTCCGCCGCCTTTGCCCAGGATCTGCCCTGGGACAAGCTCGATGTGGTGACGTTCTCCTGGCAAAAGGTCATGGGCGGTGAGGCCGCGCATGGCATGCTGATCCTCAGCCCCCGTGCGGTGGAGCGTCTGGAAAGTTACACACCGGCATGGCCCATGCCCAAGATCTTTCGCCTGACCAAGGGCGGCAAGCTGATCGACGGCATCTTTGCGGGTGAGACGATCAACACCCCGTCGATGCTGGCGGTCGAAGATTACCTCGTCGCGCTGGATTGGGCGGATGCGGTGGGCGGCCTGCCCGGCCTGATGGCCCGCGCCGATGCCAATGCGCAGGCGATCTGGGAATTCTGTGCCGCCCGGCCGTGGATCGACAACCTGGCCCAGGATCCGGCCACGCGGTCGAACACGTCCGTCTGCCTGAAATTCACCGATCCCCGCATCGCCGACGGCGCGGCCTTTGCCAAATCCGTCGCCAAGCGGCTGGAGGCCGAAGGTGTGGCGCTTGATATCGGCGCTTATCGCGATGCGCCTGCGGGACTGCGGATCTGGTGCGGCGCCACGGTCGAAACGGCGGATATCGAGGCGATGCTGCCCTGGCTCGACTGGGCGTTCCATGCCGAGATCGACGCGCAGGCCAAGGCCGCCTGAGGCGTAAGGCGGGATACGTCCCGCCCTGCACCACCCCGAAAAATCTTGAAGTCAATTCGCAAGGCGGGATGCGTCCCGCCGCCCGAAAAAGGAAGCCACCCATGGCCCCCAAAGTTCTCGTATCCGACAAGCTCAGTGAAACCGCCGTCCAGATCTTTCGCGATCGCGGCATCGACGTCACGTTCGACCCCTCCATCGGCAAGGACAAGGACAAGCTGCTCGAAGTGATCGGCCAGTATGACGGCCTTGCCATCCGGTCAGCCACGAAGGCCACCGAAAAGGTGATCGCCGCCGCCACCAACCTCAAGGTGATCGGGCGTGCTGGCATCGGGGTCGACAATGTCGATATCCCCGTGGCGTCGAAGAAGGGCATCATCGTGATGAACACGCCCTTCGGCAACTCGATCACCACCGCCGAACATGCCATTGCCATGATGTTCGCCGTCGCCCGCCAGATCCCCGAGGC